>URQR01000011.1 GCA_900550065.1 uncultured Eubacteriales bacterium
GCTGCGACATGTTTCTTTTTAACAGCCGTTTACTTTCTTATTGGAACGCCGTTTGAAAAAAATATTTGGAACGTTATATCAGCCGCTGTATGTACCTGTATCTCACAGCTGATACGGCCGGAAATGATTGTATTTGTGATTGGCGTACTTTGTTATTTTTTGTATCAAAATCTGTTGTGTAAAAACGCACGGACGGAGCTATTGTCCGGAGTGCGGCGGTTTTTGCTTTACAGCGTAACATTTGGCGGTATATATTTTGTTCTTTTAAATGGTGTTAATTTTGCAATGATGCAAGGTGGTATTATTGCCCAGCCGATTACAGAGACCAATATGGCATATAAGGTTGCGACCGGATTAAACGAGGAAAGTATGGGTTTGTGGAGTGAGCACGACGCGGCATTGTCAGAGGATGAGGCCGCGCTAAACGAATTAATTCGGCAAAGGACGGCCGACCCGGTCCGTGTGACAAAATTGATGTATCAAAAGCTAATGTATCAATTTGGAACATATCATTACTCTTGGTGTGTCATTGGTGAAACGGGGGAATTTGTCGAACATTGGTATTGCCCCCTTACCACGGACATAATGCTAATTGTACTACTTCTGGGGCTGCTTCGGCTGATTGCCGCATTTTATAAGCGCAGCCGGCGGGAGACGCTGCTGTTGATTACAATAATCGGCTATTTTATGATTTTTGCTATCATTGAGGTGCAAAACCGATATAATTACGCCTTTATCCCTATTTTTATTATACTTGCAAGCGGCGGCGCACGCCAGCTTGCGCAGTGGGGAAAGCGAATTTCAATAGGCTTAAAGGGTAAGCGGAAAAAAAGCGCATAAAAAAACGGTACAGGAAATCCTGTACCGTTTTTTTATAGATATTTATTTTGCCTTAATCATATCCCAAGCTTCAATATAATCTGTATTATCGGCTGGCAGGGTCTCAAATATTTCACATTTATCGAGCACCTCCTGCGACGGATAGCGGTTCGGGTCGTTTTTAATCTCGTCGTCGAGCAGCTCCTTTGCCGCAGAATTTGTCGTCGAATAGCCGGTTTCTTCCGCGTTTTTGAGCGCAACGTCCGCATCAAGCATAAAGTTAATAAACTTTTCAGCCGCTTCTTTGTTTTTTGACGTCTTCAGAATTGCAAAAGCGTCTATCGCAAAGTTGCTGCCTTCCTCCGGAATCGCAAAACGCATATTCTCTGGCTGCTCTTCAATTGCGCGAACTGCTTCGCCCGAATATACCATTGCCATTGCCGCCGTACCGCCCAATACCTTAGCCGGAAGCTCGTCCGTACCGTATGCAAGCACATTCGGCTTTTGCTCTAATAAAATATCGCGAACTTCTGCTACGTGTGCGGGGTCGGTGTCGTTCATGGAATAACCCTGCATTTTCAGCGTCATACCAATTGTGTCACGAATCGAATCGAGCATGCAGACCTTTCGCGCATATGCTGGGTCAAACATGTCCTTCATGCTGGTCAGCTCACGGCCCGTCTGGTCAATGTCGTACAAAATACCGACTGTCTGCCACAGATAGGGCACGCTATAGGCGCCTTCCGGGTCGTAGGAAAGATTCGTAAACGCCGGGTCAAGATTTTTGATGTTCGGTATATTATTATAATCAATCGGTGCGAGCATGTCCTCATCAATCATCTTTTTTACCATATAATCGGAGGGGACAATTACGTCGTAGGAGTCGGAACCCAGATTCTTTACCTTTGCATACAGGCTTTCGTTGTCGTTATATGTGTCGTATTCAACGTGGATGCCGGTTTCCTCTTCAAACTGCTCGAGCAGGCCCGGCGCAATGTACTCGCCCCAGTTATACACCTTTAGCGTAACCTTCTGCTGGGAACCGTCCGTGCCGCAGCCCGCAAGCGCCGTCGTCATAACGAGCGCCGCACACAAAATGATACAGATTTTTTTCATTGTTTTTTTCAATTAACCTTCTCTCCTTCTTTCTTAAAATTATGTTTTTATATATGAAAGACAAACGCCGATGGCGTTTAATCGTTCTTTGCCTTTTTCTTTGCGCCTTCCTTTGTCCGGCTGTTGATAAGCACGAGCAAAAGGAAGATCACAATAAACATGATCGTTGACAGCGCATTAATGGATGGGTTATACCGCTTGCTGACCGCTGAGTAAATATAAATCGAAAGGTTAGTCGCACCGGCCCCCGAGGTAAAGAAGCTTACGACAAAGTCGTCAATCGACAGCGTAAGCGCAAACAAAAACCCTGTTACAATACCGGGTAAAATTTCCGGTAAAATAATTTTCCAGTAGGCGTGCAGCGGCGTTGCGCCGAGGTCGAGCGCCGCCTCATACATGTTTTTGTTGAGCTGTGTTAGCTTCGGCAGCACCGATATAATCACATACGGAATATTAAAGGTAATATGCGCCAGTAAGAGCGAATACCGTCCAAGCGGAATACGCAGAAAGACGACGAACAGTAGCATCAGCGAGATACCGGTCACAATATCGGGGCTGAGCACCGGCAGATATGTCACATTCATGACAATGTTTTTCGGCGTCTTTTTCATATTGTGGATTCCAATCGCCGCAAGTGTACCAATCAGCGTAGCAATCACTGCCGAGGATATCGCAATAATCAGCGTCGTTTGCAGCGCCTTCATCATCTGAGCGTCACTCGCCATTTTCACGTACCAGTCGAAGGTAAACCCGCGCCATACGGCCGAGCTGGAACGCGAATCGTTAAACGAATAGACCATCAGCACGACGATAGGGGCGTACATGAACACGAATACAAGAAAGACGTAAAACTTTTTCAGCGCTTTGCTCAAAACAGCCCACCTCCCTCGTTATCCTTTTCATAGCGCGACGATACGACCATTGAAAGCAGAATCAGCGCCATCAAAATAATCGACATGGTGGAGCCGAAATTCCAGTTGTCGCTGCGCAGAAATTGGTTCTCGATGAGGTTGCCCATCAGCTGAATTGTACGGCCGCTCAAGATGTCAGAAATTGCAAACGTTGTGACAGCCGGCATGAATACCATCGTGATGCCGGAGAAAATACCCGGCAAGGACATCGGGAAAGTGATTTTGAAAAACACCTTCGTCTTGTTCGCACCGAGGTCCTGCGCCGCTTCAATCAGCGAATGGTCCATTTTGACCAGCACGGAGTGAATCGGCAGAATCATAAACGGCAGAAAATTATACACCATACCGAACACAATCGAGTATTCGTGGTATAAAAACTCCACGCTGCCAATCCCAAAAAAGTTCAGTACAGTGTTGACAAGCCCGGCGTTGTCCAACAAAATCAGCCATGCATACGTACGCAAAAGCAGGTTCATCCACATCGGGATAACCAGCAGCAAAAGCAGCAGACTTTTATTTTTAAATATCGTCCCGGACAGAAAATACGCCACCGGATACCCAATCAGCAAGCAGATAACCGTCGCCAGCGCCGCAGTCCAAATTGAGCGCCAAAAGGCAGCTAAAAAGATTGGTGAGGTAAAAAACTTACCGAAATTTTCGAGCGAGAATACGACCCCGCCGTCCGGCCCGGGCACGGTCAGCCCGTAATACGCCACCAGCACGAGCGGCGCAAGAATAAAAATTACAGCCCACACAAGGTAGGGGTAGGCGGTAAATGCGCGTTTCATTGCTCCGCCTCCTTGTGCATGATGTGAATATCAAACGGTATCACGCTAAGACCCACCCGCGTACCCGGCTCCGACGCCAGCGTAGAGTGAATCATAAATTTATAGTCGTTTGCGTTTACAAACATTTCATAGTGTACGCCTTTGAAGATACACGACTCCACCGTACCGGCGAGCAGTCCGTCCTTCTCGTCCACAACCTTTAAATCCTCCGGACGAATCACAACGTCGACCGGCTCATCCTTCGCAAACCCAACGTCCACGCACTCAAATTTGCGCCCGCAAAAGCTCACGAGCCTGTCCTCGTGCATAACGCCGTCTATGATGTTTGACTCGCCGATAAAGTCCGCGACAAAGGCGTTTTCCGGCTCGTTATAAATATCGGTCGGCGCGCCCTGCTGGAGCACGAGGCCGTCCTTCATTACGACAATCGTGTCCGACATCGTGAGCGCTTCCTCTTGGTCGTGGGTCACATAGACAAAGGTAATGCCCAGCGCCTGCTGGATATTTTTAAGCTCAAGCTGCATCTCTTTTCTAAGCTTTAGGTCGAGCGCGCCGAGCGGCTCGTCCAATAAAAGCACTTCCGGCTCGTTAACGAGCGCGCGCGCAATCGCCACACGCTGCTGCTGCCCGCCGGAGAGCGAGTCGATATTCCGTTTCTCAAAGCCGCTCAAATTCACCAGCTTCAGCATCCATTTGACTTTATCGTCAATAACGGACTTCGACAGCTTTTTGAGCCGCAGTCCAAACGCGATGTTTTCATATACGTCCATATGCGGAAAAAGCGCATACTTCTGGAACACCGTATTAAGCTTGCGCTTATACGGCGGCAGGTCCGTGATATCCGTGTCTTCATAAAATACTCTGCCCTCGTCGGGCTTTTCAAACCCGCCAATCAGCCGCAGCGTCGTCGTTTTGCCGCAGCCCGAAGGCCCGAGCAGCGTCACAAACGTATGCCGGTCAATTGTTAGGTTCAGTTTTTCGAGCACCTGCGTGCTTCCGAAGCTTTTCGATACGTGATCAAGACGTATAATCTGTTTGGACATTTATCGATCCCCTGTCTTACCGCGCCTGCCAGAAACAGAACCGGTTTATTTTGATGTATAAACTACTCTTACTTTTCAATAAAAGTCTATCTACAATAGAAAAGACGCCTGCAAAACCGCGAGCAGGAGCGTCCTAAAATGTATTTCTATTTATGTAGTATCGCACTAATTACAAATATATATCCTTTTTAGAAAAATGTCAATGGTTTTTCAATAATTTGCCGTATTTTCAGACAAAAAAATTGTGCATAGACACGGAAAGCGCCGTACGCACAAATTGCACGGCAGTCTTAAATGTTCTCTATCTGCCAGTCAATGGGCTCTATACCGTTTTGCACTAAAATACGGTTTGCCTTTGAAAAGTGACGGCAGCCGAAAAACCCGCGCGCAGCCGACATCGGGCTTGGGTGCGGCGCGGTAAGGATACGGTGCTGCGGCGCAGTAATCAGCGCCGTTTTGCTGCGCGCATTTGCGCCCCACAGCAAAAATACAATTCCCTCTTCCCGCTCATTTAGAAGCGCGATAATTTTGTCCGTAAACAGCTCCCAGCCAATGTCCTTGTGCGAGTTCGGCGCGCCGGCGCGCACAGTAAGGGAAGTATTTAATAACAGTACGCCCTGGTCCGCCCACTTTTTTAGGTAGCCGTTGTTCGGGATATAGCAGCCACAGTCCGTCTGAAGCTCTTGATAAATATTTTGCAGGCTCCGGGGCGTTGCGACGCCCTGCTGCACCGAAAAGGCAAGGCCGTGCGCTTGGTTCGGACCCGGATAGGGGTCCTGTCCCAAAATCACGACACGTACGCTTCCGTAGGGCGTGAACTTCAGGGCGTTAAAAATACTGTACATATCGGGGTAAATCCGATGTGTACGGTACTCCTGCGCCAAAAATGTACGGAGTTGTTTATAATAGGGCTGCTCAAATTCTTTTTCTAAAAGCGCGTCCCAATCGTTGCCGATATTGACCATGCGGCGCGTCCTCCTTCTGTTTCAAACATTAAAGGCTATTGTATACATCTGTGTTCAGGAGCACATACGCCTCCGAAATCTGCGGCTGTACAATCTTATAATAGCTGTCGTTGCGCAGCGTATTTACAATGCTCTCCTTCACATTTTCAAGCGGTTCGTAGACAACGGAACGGTCTGTCACGAGAATAATATGATAGCCCTGCTCGCTTTCAAACACATTGCTCATTTCACCCGCATTCATCGAAAACGCTTTGTCTTCAAACGCCTTCAGCATCTCGCCGCGTGCAAAGCTATAGCCGTTCGGGTACGCCTTTAGGCCCGGGTCCTCGGAGTAAGTAAACATCATATCGTCAAACTTCGCTACGCCGTTTATAATGTCGTCGTAAATATCAAGCATCTGCGCCTTCTTTTGCGCTTTTACCGATGGAGAAAGCGCATAGCCCGCGTCGTCTATAGTAGACATCAAAATTTGCTTTGCTGTTGCCTTTTCTTTTTTATAATATGTATCCTTGTAGGCGTCGTAGTACGCATTGATTTCATCTTCAGTGATGCTGTCGGACATAATGTCGGTCAGCTTTTCGCGCAGCATATAGTTTTTCTGAATTTCATAGTAGGTCTCATAGCTGACGCCGTTTTGGCGCAACAATTCCACAAAGGCGTCCATTCCGCCATAGTTGTTGGCGTAAATTTCAATTTTATTATTGATTGCGTTTAAGTCCGTCCCGCTGAGCATAATACCGAGCGACTCGGTGTATTGCTCCGTTACTTCCATGCCGACAACTTCTTCACGCACAAAGTCTTTAAAGTCTGCGTACGCTTCGCTTGTCATAGCGCCGGGTGCGGAATTCATCAGATACCAATTGACCATCTGTGTAAAAAAGTCCACGCGGACAGGCTGGCCGTTCACTAAAAAGGCAATTTCCTTACTCATAAGCTGTGCTTCGCTCTTATTTTTAATGGTTACCTTATCGGTTGCCGCGTCATAATCCACCACAAGGCCAAGCTGTTCAGAGTAGCTGCGCAGCGGCACATACGTCGTGCCGTTGTATACCATATTGTCAACCGCAATCGGCGTATCGCCAAAGTAAATATTCATTTTGCCCATCAGTACGGCAATGTTTTCATAAATATCATCCGCGTAGGATACGCCGCATGTCAGCAGCGCACACACGAGAAAACCGAGGACAAAGCCGCGGGCTGTTTTATGTTTTCTCATAGACAATCCATCCTTTTATGTAAAAGTAAAAGTTTTATTATAAATATAGCAAAAACCTGAAGAAGACATGGTGCGGCATACGCCGCAGGAGGGGCGGTGCCCCGACAAAGACTTCTTCTAAGCGCAAGCTGTCGGCTTGTGTATATTGTACCATAATGAAAGGTCAATGAAAAGAGAGCATTCCGGCGCATGGGGGCGAAAAAGCGGCGCAAAGCGCGTCAAATCAAGGTTTTTTCGCATTTTTACAGTTTGTTTACAGGTTGAATACAAAACAATGTAAAGAAAAAAGCTTACTGTGGAGAAAGTTATGTAAACGTGTAGACTGTGAAAATATTTTTCGTGAATTTAACAGTATATGTGGATAACTGTGTGAAAATGTGATAAACCAGCCGATTTATTTTAAAATTATACATACTGCATGTGGAAAAGTACATGAATAAGTGGAAAACCCCGGCTTTTGTAATCATTTTGTAAAGAAATTATGTAAATCATTTTCCGACATATTCCACAGTCGCGCATCTGTTAATTTGTCTGGTATCCGTGAATTTTGCCGGAATTTATTCCGTTCTGATAAAATATGAGAAAATGCGTATTTTAATAGTTTTCTCTTGACAAACATATAATAGGGTTGTATACTGAGATTAGTAAATCACTAAATTACTAATTCGGATGAAAGGAAAGAAATCATATGAAAATACCAACGACGTTAAAACATAAACCAGTAATTGTCGCGCCGGACTACGAGAACATTGATGGGCGGAAGGATACGCCGGACGCGAAGGGGCTCTCGCTCGGGCTTGCACAGTGGAACGACCGCGGCCGGGTCGATATTTCGGCTAAGGTATGGCGCTATACGGGCGAGAAGTGGTCGCGCCAGTCGGAGGAGCTGCCGCTTCACCGCGTGATTGACCTCGCTTTGTTAATTTGCCGGACGAAGCAGTACTTTATGGACGCGTACCGGTACCCCGCGCTTTACGACGAAAATGACCCCATTATCGACCGCGTGGGCGTTCAGGGCGATGCTATGACGGTTGAGGTATGTACGGATAACGAACGCATTGGAGAGGATATTAAGCTGTTTTACGACGCCCTTATACGTGACGACGAGTTTTTGTCGGAGCGGCTGCACCTGCTGGCGAATATGCTGCTCGATATGGGGTATGGGAACCGGCGCAAACAATAAAAAAAGTCTGGTCCACGTGGAACAGACTTTTTTTATTGTTTTATCACTTTACACCGCGCGGTAAATACGGGCCACAACCGTCTGCACAACGCATACAGCCCATAGCCGGCCACCGCGCCGAGCGTATTAAGAAACAAATCATCAATGTCCGTGCCGCGCGGCAAGAGCAGCTGACATAGCTCAATACAAAGCGAACAGAGAAAGCCGATCCATACCGTTTTGCAAAGCGGCATCCCTCGCCACAGCAGTGGCACAAAAAAACCAATCGGAAGAAACATGATGATATTGCCCAGAAAATTAATCAAAAAATACGCCGTGTTACCGTGCTGTATCTCATGCCATGTGTCTGTTAACACCGTAAACGGAACAAGGTTGATGCCGCCCTGCACATTGCCGCCGCTGGCGAACGCCTGCGAATAAAGCCCGACCAAAAACAGTACAAACACACACAGGCCGCCCTCGTGCCACAGCGTTGTTTGCAGTCCGCGCCGCACCAAATTGCGTAAGAGCTGCCAGCGCACGAGCGCATAAACCGGAAATGCACATAATACAAAAGGGAGCATCCGCAGTAGGTATGAAACAATAGCCTGCATGGTGCTCCCTCCTTATTTATTGATAAAATTCCGCCTGCTCGTCCATTAGATAGGACAGCTCTTCGATAAACGCTGCCACCTGCGTATTTTTTGACAAAACCTGAAAAATCAGGCGTACTGCCTTCACAAAACGCGGGTCTAAGTCTTCAATCGCCGCCGCCTGTGCGAGCGGGCACATGGCCTTTGCGCGCGGGTCCATGATAATTTGAAGCGGCCCACCCGCTTTTTTGTACGGTGTAAGCGGGAATATCCGGCACGAAAGCGGCCGCAGCGCCCGGCCGCACGTCCCGCAGCAGATTGCAATCAGCGCGGGCTTGTCCTCCTCACCGTAACAAAACGCCGATTCTTCGACGCGCAGCCAGTCCGGACACGTTGCATACATCGCTTCTTCCCCAGGAAGTAAATACATCCCGGCGTCGTCGTTGCCCCCGTCATCACAGCACGCCCCGCCGCAGAGCGTTCCGCAGTCGCCATAGAGCGGCGTCAATGTCTCGAGCAGACGCCACGCCTGCCGGTATAGCGCCGCCGCCCTCATATGTGCGCACCGCTTTTCGTATAAAGTGGCATAACGCGCGCCGTAGATACATATTTCGTAAGCTGGGCAAGGTCCTTTTCCTCGTCCGCGCGGCTCGCGACAACCGCCTGTGAAAAGGAGACACAATGCTTTAAACAGTCTATGGTATCCATTCCCTGCTGCCAGCCGTAGAGGAATCCGCTCAAAAACGCATCGCCCGCGCCGACCGTATTATAGACCGGCAAATCGTCCGTGTAGAGCCGGAACACGTCGCCGCCGCAAACGGCAATTGCCCCGTCCGGGCCGAGCGATACGAGCACGTTTTCGACGCCGCCCTTGCACAGCGCCTCTGCCTTTGCGATAATTGCCTCCTGCGTACCAAATGTTTGCCCGAACGTCATCTCTAATTCCTCTAAATTCGGCTTAATGACGAGCGGATTTGCTTTAACAGCATGTAGAAACGGCGCATTGTAGCAGTCTAAGGACACACGCGCGCCCTCCTGCTGTGCAATCATTGCCAAATCATAATAAATCGTATCGTCCACGCCGGGCGGCACACTGCCGCCAAGCGCAATCAGCGCACTCTTCTTCGCCAGCGCGCGCGTCTTTTCCTTGAGCGCGGCAATATGCGCCGCGTCCGGCGTACCGCCCGGAAAATTGATGTCCGTGTACGTTCCGCTTTGCAGGTCGACGAGCTTAATGTTCGTACGGATGTCATAGTCTACGTCTACAAAATCGGCGTCTACGCCGTCTGCGCGCAGCGCGTCGGCAATATACTGCCCGCCGCCGCCCAAAAAACCAAAGCAGACGGAAGTTACGCCGCACTTTGCCAGCACGCGCGCGACGTTGACCCCCTTCGAGCCCGGCACTTGGCAGCAGCCTTGCGCCTTATTCACTTCGTCGACCCGGAAGCCGTCTATGTAAACCGTCTTGTCGATTGCCGGGCTTAGCGTGAGTGCAGATATTGTGCTTTTCATACACGAATACCTCCGAAAAATTAATACACAAATATTACGCGTACAGCGGGTGCTTCGCGCAGAGCGCAGCAACCCTGCTTCTGATTTCATCCGCTTTTGTATCGAATTCGCTGATTGTCAGCTTAATCAGCTTTGCAATCTCGACCATATCCTCTTCTACAAAGCCGCGCGACGTTGCCGCCGGCGTACCGATACGGATACCGCTTGTAACAAACGGACTCTGTGTGTCAAAGGGGATTGCGTTTTTGTTGACTGTGATGCATACGTCGTCGAGCATCTTTTCCGCCTCTTTGCCCGTTACGCCCATATCCGTCAGGTCAACGAGCATCAAGTGGTTGTCCGTGCCGCCGCTTACGAGCTTAAAGCCTTGATTAATGAGCTCCTTCGAGAGCGCCTTTGCGTTTTTCACAATCTGCTGCTGATAGGACTTGAATTCGTCCGTGAGCGCCTCGCCGAAGCAGACCGCCTTCGCCGCAATTGTATGCATGAGCGGGCCGCCCTGAATCCCCGGGAAAATTGCCTTATCAACCGCCTTTGCGTATTCTTCCTTGCACAAAATCAGGCCGCCGCGCGGGCCGCGCAGGGTCTTATGCGTCGTCGTCGTTACAAAGTCCGCGTACGGAACCGGGTTCGGGTGCAGCCCCGCCGCAACAAGGCCGGCAATGTGCGCCATATCGACCATAAAGTATGCGCCTACCTCTTTTGCAATCGCCGCAAACTTTTCAAAGTCAATCACGCGCGGATACGCGCTCGCGCCTGCTAAAATCAGCTTCGGCTTATGCTCGCGCGCAAGCTCGCGCACTTTGTCGTAGTCGATTACATTGTTTACTTCGTCCACGCCGTAGGGCACGATATTGAAGTATTTGCCCGACATGTTGACCGGGCTGCCGTGGCTTAAATGGCCGCCGTGCGCAAGGCTCATGCTCAGCACTGTGTCGCCGGGCTCAAGCATCGCAAAAAACACCGCCATGTTCGCCTGCGCGCCGGAGTGCGCCTGTACATTCGCGTGGTCCGCGCCGAAAATTTTCTTCGCGCGCTCAATTGCCAGTGTTTCCACCACGTCAACGTATTCACAGCCGCCGTAGTAGCGCTTGCCCGGATACCCTTCCGCGTATTTATTGGTCAGCGGCGTGCCGTTTGCTTCCATTACGGCCTCGCTCACGAAATTTTCCGAAGCGATTAGCTCAATCTTATTTTGCTGGCGGCCAATTTCTTTTTCTACCGCCGCGAAAACCTCAGGATCTTGTTTTTGCAGTTTTTCAAAATGAAACATGATATGCCTTCTCCTTTGTACTAATATATTTTATGTGTATGGTTTATACTATAGTATATTATACTTTTATTTCTTGCCACTGGCAAGTCTTTTTGTTATAATATACGCAAACGCGGAGCTTTTGCGCGACGTCACGCATGCGTGACGTTGGAAAAAGCTGCTGTCGGCGCATCGCGCCTCCTCCCGTAAAACGGGAGCACATCTTTTTCTACTATATATGCTAAAATACGCAAAGAGAGGGTCTTTGCGCTTAAAAGAAGTCGCTGTCGGGACAGTGTCCCTCCCGCGGCGGTCGCTGCACCGCGCCTTCTTTGGGTATGCAAGCCGTTGGCTCTGCGCCGTTTTACAATAATGTTTTTATTGAACCTATACGGTTCGCAATTGTAGCATAAAATATAAAGAATTTTAAGCAGGGGAGGCGGACGGCGTGGCGCACGGCGAATTAGACCTACTGCTGGCGGCGGCAAAACGCCTTGCCGCCACGATGCTTGAAAACGGCGGGGAAACGTACCGCGCGGAGGAGGCGGTGTCGCGGCTGCGCGGACTATACGGTGTGCAAGAGGTTGAGGCGCTGGCGCTTCCGACGGGCGTGCTGATTCATATTACAGCACGGGACGGGGCGCAGACGAGCGGCCTTGTGCGCGTACGGTCGCGCCGCTTAGACTTAGGCGCGCTCGCGCAGGCCAACGAGATTAGCCGCCGGCTCGCGGGCGGCGCACTTACGGCAAAGGACGCCTGCACCGCGCTTGACGCACTTCGGCGGGGAAACGGTAAGCGCGCACGGCTGACTGCGCCGGCGGTGTCCGCGTTTTCGATTGGGTGTTTTGCCGTGCTAATGGGCGGCGGCGCGCTCGAATTCGGCCTGTCTGCGCTGTGCGCATTTTTATCCCAGCTTGTATGCGCCTTTTTTCAAGACGAGGATATGTTTTATTTTATTTCCAGCTTTATCGGGGGAGCGGTTTGTGCGCTGACGGCCGTGCTGTCCGCCGCGCTTTGCGGCGCGGGCAATATCGGTATTATTATCAGCGCGTCGATTTTGCCCCTGCTGCCCGGTATGACACTAATTGGTGCAATCCGCGACTCGATGCGCGGCGACCTCGTTTCCGGCGCGGCGCGCCTCGGCGACGTGATTGTCGTGGCGCTCTCACTCGCGTTCGGCGTGGGGGCTGTTTTGTGGCTTTACGGCCTGACGGGAGGGGTGCTGTGATGGAACTTTTGCTGAAGCTTCCGTTTTGTCTCGCGGGGGTCTGTGCGCTGGCCTACCTGTTTTGCGCACCGAAGCGGCTGATTCCCGTTGCGGGCGTAATTGGCACGCTCGGCTACGGGCTCTACCTGCTGCTTGGGGTGTTTGGCCTGCCCGACCTGATGCGCTTTTTTACCGCGACGCTGCTGATCTCTCTGCTCAGCGAAATCGGCGCGGTGGTGTGGAAGGCGCCGGCGGTTATTTTTCTGAGCACGTCTATTTTTGTGCTCGTGCCGGGGCTCGACCTCTACAAAACCGTGAACCTGTTCGTCTTCGGCGACTACGGCGCGGGGGCGCAGACGGGGATTCGGACGTTTCTTGCCATCGGGGCGATGGCGGCGGCGGTTGCGGCGGGTACGCTCGCTATGCGCGTTGCAAGACGGGTTTTCCGCCCTGCGGTGAATGTTTCACATAAGAAAGGATGAGTTACAATGACAAAACAAGAACGGCTCGCCCTGATTACACAGGGGTTGGAGCAAACATACCCCGACGCGGACTGCTCGCTCGAATACCGTGACCCGTGGCAGCTGCTCGTTTCCGCGATTTTAGCCACACAGTGTACCGACAAGCGCGTCAACATGGTTACGCCCGCGCTGTTTGAGCGGTACCCGACCGTGTACGATGCGGCGGCCGCGGACGAGGAGGAGCTGATGGGGTATATCCGTTCCACCGGCTTTTATAACCACAAGGCGCGCAACATCATCGGCGCGGCGCAGCGGATTTGCTCGGTGTTCGGCGGAAATGTGCCGGACAACATCGACGACCTTGTTTCCCTGCCCGGCGTGGGGCGCAAAATTGCCAACCTGATTGTCGGCGACGTGTACAAACGGCCCGCCATCGTTGTCGATACGCACTGCAAACGGCTTACATACCGCATGGGTCTGACGAAAAACACCGACCCGGTGAAAATCGAGATGGATTTATGGAAAATTGTACCAAAAGACTACAGCTCTAAGTTCTGTCACCAGCTTGTTCTGCTCGGGCGCGAATTTTGCACCGCGCGCGGCCCGCGCTGCGGCGTATGTCCGGTACAGGCGGGCTGTAAGCAATCGATATAGCAGGGCCTTTGTGTTGTCCATACGAAAAAAACTGCCGCAACCGGGCAGTTTTTTTTTATTCTCTGAATTCTAATAATTTATGCGGCGGCACTTCAAGCGCTTCCGCAATTGCAAAAAGTAAATCGAGAGAAACGCCAACAGCGGCATTTTCGATTTTACTGATATGTTGTTGGTTGACGTCAAGCTTTTCTGCGAGCATTTCTTGTGTAAAATTCTTTGATTTCCGGTAATATGCAATGTTAAGTCCCAATAATCTATATAAATCCGAATATGCAAAATTCATCTATATCCACCTCATAAATAGTATACAATTTTGGTCGTATAAAATTTATGTTTTTAAAAAGACGATTTATATATTGATAATATGTAAATGAGGTGTTATAATGAATATTATTTGAACGTGGGGATGAAAAAATGAGAAAGAGTATAATTACAGAACTGGAGATACAAATGGGGCGGCGGTTTCGAGAAATACGGGAGGCGCGCAAGATTACGCTCGAAAAAATACAGGAGGACACCGGAATTGATATCGTCTATATCCACCTGTTCGAGCAGGGGCGCTGGGTTCCGTCATACTTTATATTTGCCGTGCTCGCGGCCTATATCAACATATCGGGCGACTATTTTTTGGGAATCATCCGCGACACGCGCGTGCCGCTCGAGATGGGAAAAAAACAGTGGGATGATATTGGGGATTTCGCTTGACAAACGCCGCCCGCCGTACTATCATGGAAAAAAAGAGGGCGGGGGGATACAGTATGAAGGAGATGACGAGCCGGGAGCGGCTGACACGGCTGTTTAACGGACAGGAGGTTGACCGCACGCCGATTTGGCTGCTTGCGCCGTACCACCACGTGGATTTTTACGCGGATATTTACGATTTGCCGTCGTATGAGCGGCTTGTTCCGTACATTGACCGCTATTGTGACACGTTTGACCGGCGGACGTACGACACAGGCGTGGCGTACAACGCCAATCCGGAGATAAAACGGACGAAGCGGACGGAAAAAACGCAGAAGGGCACGGCGGAAATTGAAGAAATTGCGTACAAGGATTTTGTACTGCAAAAGTCGGTCTACCGCGGAACGGACGGGACGCGCGTGAAGTATTTTGCCGAGGATATTGAGGATTTGAAGCGGCTGATTGACATTCCGTACGTGCCGCTCGCGCCGGACGTATCGGCGTATACGCGCGAGAAGGAGGAGCTTGGCGAGCAGGGGCTGATGATGGTGGACGTGGGCGACCCGCTCGGCGTGTTTTACCACATGCTCAGCGCGGAGGACTTTTCGATTTATTCGCTGACCGAGTACGAGACGCTGCTCGAACTGTCGGACGTGGTGTATGAGCGGACGTATCATCTGTATAAATATTTGCTCGAGCGCGACGTCGGCGAGGTGTTCTTTTTGGTGGGGGCGGAGTTTGCCGGCCCGCCGCTTGTGTCGCCGGACAAGTTCAGCGAGCTGTGCGTCAAGTATGTGAAGGGAATCGTTGACCTAATCCGCTCGTACGGAAAGAAGTCAATTTTACACTATCACGGGCAGCTCTACGACGTGCTCGACGGCATGAAGCAGATTGGCCCCGACGCGCTGCATACCATTGAGGCGCCGCCAGTGGGCAACTGTACAATTGCGCAGGCGCGCGAGAAGCTTGGCGACATGATTTTGATTGGCAATGTGCAGTACGACGACCTTGCGCACCAGAGCCGCGAGGAAATCGAGGCACAGGTCAGGGCGGCGGTTGCCGAGGGCGGGGAGCAGTTTATCCTATCGCCGACCGCCGGGCCGTATGAGGACGTGATTTCGGACAAGATGGCGGACAATTATATTACATTTATTGAGGCGGGGATACGCTATGGCGGGCGGTAAGAAAGCGGCGGTGTGGTATCACGGCTCGAACCTGCGCCTTACGGTGCTGCGGGCGGGCAGCACCGTCACGAAAGACCGCGCGCTGGCGGAGGCGTTTTCGCACAAGCCGTCCGTTTTGTGCCGCGATGATGACGGGACGATTTTGCACAATGGCACGGAACATGGCTTTCTCTATCTCATTGACGAGCCGGTTTCTGAGGGAGTCGATTGCTGCCAGCACCCGCGTTCGTCTATGGAGCCGGGGCTGGAGTTTCTGACGCAGCGTCCGCTGCCTCTGCGTCTTGTGGATGTATGCCCGCCGCCGGACGAAACCGAAGCGCGCCGTGCGGCGCAGGCCATACGGGAATTATTGCGAACACATCATAAAGAATAAAAAAACAGGCGGTTTCGTTCCGCCTGTTTTTTGTAAGCGTAAGGGTGCGCCCTTACGGATTTATACAACCGCCAGCTTGCCGTCTGCAAGGCCGACGGTGATACTGTCGCCTTCCTTGATGTTGTTTTCGAGCATCTTTTCCGCGAGTAAGTCCTCAATCTTGGACTGGATTGCGCGCCGTAGCGGCCTTGCGCCGTATACCGGGTCGAAGCCCTCCTTCGCAATCTGGGCCACGGCCTCGTCCGTAAACGTCGCAGTGATGCCGTTCTCCGCAAGCCGCTTTGTCAGCGTCGAGAGCATCAAGGACGCAATCTGTTTGATTTCGTCCTCCGTGAGCTGGTGGAACACGATTGTATCGTCGACACGGTTCAAAAACTCCGGCCTGAAGTGCTTTTTGAGCTCGCCGAGCACATCCTCTTTGATTTTTTCGTAATTCTTTTCGCCCGCGTCCTCGCTCGGCGCAGAGAAGCCAAGCGTCTGGCCCTTTTGCGCCGTAATCAGCCGTGCGCCGATGTTGGAGGTCATAATGATGACCGTGTTGCGAAAGTCGACGCGCCGCCCCTGCGAGTCGGTCAGGATACCGTCCTCTAAGATTTGAAGCAGGATGTTGAACACATCGGGGTGCGCCTTCTCGATCTCGTCGAACAGGATGACGCTGTAGGGCTTGCGCCGTACCTTTTCGGTGAGCTGACCCGCGTCGTCATAGCCGACGTATCCCGGCGGCGAGCCGACGAGCTTCGATACGGAGTGCTTCTCCATGTATTCCGACATGTCGACCCGGATCATATCGTCTTCCGACCCAAACATTGCCTCGGCGAGCGCCTTTGACAGCTCGGTCTTTCCGACGCCCGTCGGCCCGAGGAAGATAAACGACCCGATTGGACGCTTTGGGTCCTTGAGGCCCACACGACCGCGGCGAATTGCCTTCGCGACCGCGGTTACAGCCTCGTCCTGCCCGATTACGCGGGCATGGAGCGTTTTTTCAAGGCCGAGCAGCCGCTCGGACTCGTCCGTGGTGAGCCGTGCGACCGGGATATTCGTCCACTCCGACACAACCGCCGCAATTTCCGGCTCGTCGACGCACGACTTTTCGGTTGTGTTTTTGTCCTTCCATGCATCCTGCTCGTGCTTTAGCGCTTCCTCCGCTTTTCTTTCGTCGTCACGCAGCGCCGCTGCGCGCTCAAAGTCCTGTACCGCTACGGCGGACTCCTTTTCGGCTGTAATTTTTGCTAATTTGTCCTCCAATTCCTTCAGCATCGGCGGCGCGGTCAGCTTGCCGAGCCGTACCTTCGACGCGGCTTCGTCCACAAGGTCGATCGCCTTGTCGGGCAAAAATCGGTCGGTGATATAGCGTGACGACAGCTCCACCGCAGCGTCAAGCGCCTTATCGGTGATTTTGACGCCGTGGTGCGCCTCGTACTTATCGCGTATCCCCTTGAGGATTTGGACGCTCTCCTCCTGCGTCGGCTCGCCGACCGTAATCGGCTGGAACCGGCGTTCCAGCGCGGCGTCCTTCTCGATGTGCTTACGGTACTCATCGAGCGTCGTCGCACCGATTACCTGTATCTCGCCGCGCGCCAGCGACGGCTTTAGAATGTTGGACGCGTCGATTGCGCCCTCTGCTGCGCCTGCGCCAATGATGGTGTGCATCTCATCAATAAATAGGATGACATTGCCCGCCTTCGTCACCTCGGACATCGCGGTTTTGAGCCGTTCCTCGAACTCGCCCCGGTACTTTGCGCCCGCAATCATGCTCGATAAGTCGAGTGTAAAGAGCCGCTTGTCGCGCAGTACTTCCGGTACGTCGCCGGAAACGATTTTTTGTGCCAATCCTTCGGCGACCGCCGTCTTGCCGACGCCCGGCTCGCCAATCAGACAGGGGTTGTTCTTTGTGCGCCGCGACAAAATCTGAATTACACGGGCAATCTCCTTGTCACGCCCAATGACAGGGTCGAACTTGCCGTCTTTTGCCATTTGGGTAAAGTCCCGACCGAACTGGTCGAGTGTCGGCGTGGCCGATTTACCGCCTTTACCACCGCCGAAGGCAGCGCCGTTTGCATTTGTGCCGCCCATGCCCTCTGGTGCGCCAGCGGCAGAGTAGCCCGAGATTGCGGATATAATTTCCGCGTAAAACGCGGTAAGTTCAATCCCCAGCTCTGTCAGAATTTTGACCGCGACGCTTTCGCCCTCGCGCAGGATTGCCAAGAGCATGTGCTCCGTGCCAATATAGCCGTGGCCGAGCTTGCGCGCCTCTGCAAAGCTAAGCTCGATGATGCGCTTTGTGCGCGGCGTCATCAAAAGCTGAGAATTTTTCGACAGCTCTGCCCCCTGACCCATCAGTGCGACAATCTTTTCGCGTACTGCGTCGTAGGTAATCCCCTTCGAGGAGAGCATCTTACCCGCAACGGCGTCGTCTACCGCGCAAAGACCGGCCAAGATATGCTCTGTGCCAATATAATTCTGCCCCAGTTCGCACGCGCACGCATGTGCGCCGCGCAGGGCCTCTTGTGCCTTTTGTGTAAATCTGTTATCAAACGTCATAGTGCATGACTCCTTTCTATCGGTGAAGTACCGTTATTTTCTATCATAGTTAGTAAAATTCGTTTTATGCCAGCGCAGCGCGTATCATGTCGGCACGGCGGAGGTCGCGCGCCTCAGGCGTGATATTCTCTCCGGCGGAGAGCGCAATGTGCGCCGGTTCGGACGCAATCATCAGCTTTGTCAGCGTGTGCGCGTCTGCTTCTGTTATGATTCCCATATCTGCGCCAAGCTTTACCTCGGATAAGAGCGACTCACACTCCGCGCTCGTCAGTTTTCTCGCGTACTTGAGTGTGCCCAGCGCGCGCCACAGCGTGTCGGACAGGCTGTCCGGGTTACGCTCGTAGAGCCGCTTGCGCATACCGCGCTCCGTTTCAATAATCTGCATCGTAATGTTTTTAAGTTTTTCAAGCGTCTGTGCCTCGCTGATACCAAGCGTAATCTGGTTGGAAAGTTGGTACAGGCTGCCTTTGGAGTCGCTCCCCTCACCGTACAGGCCACGGATTGTCAGGCCAAGTTTTCCAACTTCGCCGGCAAGCTGGTTCATGCGTCCGGCAAGCTCCAGTGCCGGCAGATGCAGCATTACTGATGCACGCATACCGGTTCCGACGTTGGTCGGACAGCGTGTCAGGAAGCCAAACTGCTCGTCAAAAGCGTAATCGAGCGTTTCGCCAAGCATATCGTCGAGTGCGTCGGCGGTTTTGTATACGCCGTCAAGGTCGAGCCCGGGCGCAATTACCTGTAGGCGGATATCGTCCTCTTCGCCAATCATGACGCTGACGCAGCCGTCGCCGGAAAGCAACAGCGCCTTGTTTTTACCGCTTAACATCTCGCGGCTCATGACGTGCTCCTCAACGAGCGCCTGCTTGTTTAAATCGGGGGCGTTGTCGAGATTTAAAAACTCGAAGCTGTGCGGCGTGTTTGCTGCCGCGGCCTTGATTTTTTCTATGACCGCCTTCGCGGTTTCATCGTCCCAATTCGCCGGAAACGGCGTATCGGAAAGGTTTCTGGCGAGACGGACGCGCGTGCTGACAACGACGTCACTCTGCTCGCCTTTTTTATCGAACCATCCGCGCATTCTACGCATCTCCCTTCTGCTTAAGCGTATTTATTTGGTCGCGCAGCGTCGCGGCGCGTTCAAAATCCTGTTTTGCAACCGCCTCGTCGAGCTGTTTGCTAAGCTGTTCCAATTCTCTCTTTGTCTTTAGCTTCTCACTTGCGTTTTTCGCAATTTTGCCTGTGTGCAGCGCGTTGCCGTGGATGCTTTTGAGCACCTGCGTCAAATACGGTTTAAATTCCTCATAGCAGTGCGGACACCCGAGCCGCCCCGTCTTGGAAAACGCTGCGAGGCTCGTGCGGCACTTAGGGCATACAGCGTTCGGGACTGTTTGCTGTGCCGATGTGTGCGGTGTCTGCATAAAAAGGTTTAAGTCATCGCCAAAAAAGTCGGAAAACAAATCATAGAGCATACTTCCCACTCCTTTCAAATCCACTCAATCGTTTCTTCTATTATATTAGGCTAAGCAGCATGGTTTTAAACGTCTGCGCCCGGTATTGGTCTTTTTTCGGCTGTGCAAAGGGGATTGCCCGGTCGGTGAGGGCGCTGGCGATGAGCGTGTGTTCTCTTGTTGTCACGATACCGGCCTGCTCCATATTTTTCAGCATGGCCTGTACGGTTGCGTAGTCAATGCTTTCGCCGACAGAATTCACCACATGCATCAAATAGCCGCCGCCCGTATAGTCGACGCGCCGGATACGGATATATCCGCCGCCGCCGCGCTGGCTTTCGACGATATAGCCCCGCTGCCCGGTAAAGCGCGTGTCGATGACGTAGTTGATTTGTGACGGCGCGCAGGAAAACTGCTGTGCAAGCTCGTTTCGCCGCAGTGTTACATCTGCGTCCTCGCGCAGCATATCGAGCAAAAATTGTTCAATAATATCGCTGACTTTCATTTTATAATCACCTCGATTGACAAAAAGCCTTATTTTTAGACTTTGACTATCTTTGACCTTTTGTGATTATAGTATAGCACCGTTGTTTTTTGTTGTCAACCCTTTTCAATAAATAATTTTGACTTTTTCTGACCTTTAAAAACACAAAAAATTGTATAAATTACTGAAAAGTTTTGCCGAATGTGCTAAAATAAATATATATGGCAAAAGTGAATCACCGGATGCAAGATTTATTTTTGCAAAAAGATTGAATTATTATTCATAATAGTGTATAATTATGAAATCTGACAGAAACATGATAGGGGGAACCAAAATGCACTTACAGGAAATCAAAGAGCTGGACAAGGCATATTATATGAACACCTTTGGCGCGCGGCGCGACGTTGCGTTTGACCACGGAAAGGGGATTACGCTCTATGACACGGACGGGAACGCATATACGGACTTTTTTGCCGGCATTGCCGTCAATGCGCTCGGCTACGGGCATCCTGACTTTGTCGACGCTTTGCAAAAGCAGGCGGGCAAGCTTTTACATACGTCGAGTCTGTACTATATTGAGCCGCAGGCGCGGCTTGCAGAAAAAATCGTAGAGCAATCCTGCGCAGACCGCGTATTTTTGGCGAATTCGGGCGCAGAGGCGAACGAGGGTGCAATTAAGCTTGCAAAAATATACTTTTATAAGCAGGGGAAGACGGAAAAGACCGAGGTGATTACGCTGACGGATTCGTTCCACGGAAGAACGCTGGCGACCGTCGCGGCGACGGGCCAGCCCAAGTATCAAAAGCCGTACCACCCGCTGACGCCGGGGTTTACGCATGTGCCGGTGAACGACTTTGACGCGCTGCATACTGCGGTGACGGACAAAACGGCGGCAATTCTGCTCGAGCCGGTACAGGGCGAGAGCGGCGTACATCCGTGTGATTTAGACTATATCCAAAAGGTGCGTGCCCTGTGCGACGAAAAGGATATCGTACTGATTTTTGACGAGGTACAGACCGGCGTCGGCCGGACGGGTAAACTGTTTGCATACGAGCACTTTGGCGTGGAGCCGGATATATTTACGCTGGCGAAGGCGCTTGGGGGCGGCGAACCGATTGGCGCTGTATGTGCAAAGGAGAAATTTTGCGCGTTTGAGCCGGGCGACCATGGGTCTACCTTTGGCGGAAACCCGTTTTGCAGCGCGGCGGCGTGTACGGTGTTAGATATTATCGCACGCGAAGGACTCGTGCAGAATGCGGCCGAGGTGGGCGCGTACTTTAAAGAGAAGCTTTGCGCACTTGCGGGGCAGTATTCCGATGTAATCAAAGAGGTACGCGGCCTCGGGCTGATGCTCGGGGTAGAATATAAGGAAGGGCTGGCGAAGGCGGTAAACGATAAGCTGTTTTCGCGCCGTATCCTGTGTGGCAATACGGCGACGACGCTCCGCATTCTGCCGCCGCTGATTGTGACAAAAGCGGAGGTAGATGCGTTTATTGAGCAGCTCGAAGCGGTGACCAAAGAAGTACAATAAAATAGAAACCAGCAGGGAAAGGAAGTTAAATATGAAGGATTTTATCAGCTTACACGACTGCACAAGGGAGCAGATTGAAGATTTACTTAAATTGGCGATTCAGCTCAAGGCGGAGCTGAAAAGCGGCGTACCGCACCCGCTCTTGAAGGGGAAAACGCTCGGTATGATTTTTACAAAATCGTCGACGCGCACACGTGTTTCGTTTGAAGTCGGTATGACGCAGCTTGGCGGCTATCCGTTATTTTTGAGTTCGGCTGATATTCAGCTCGGCCGCGGGGAGAGTATCTATGACACGGCGAATGTGCTCTCGCGCTACCTCGACGGTATCATGATTCGTACCTATGCGCACAGCGATGTGCTCGACTTGGCGAAATATTCCACAATTCCGATTATTAACGGGCTGACCGATTTGCTTCACCCGTGTCAGGTGCTCGCCGACTTACAGACAACATATGAGCACAAGGGGAAACTGGAGGGGCTGAAGCTGGCATATTTGGGCGACGGAAACAATATGGCGCATTCGCTGCTGTACGGCTGTGCAAAAGTCGGTATGGACGTCGCCGTTGCAACGCCGGACGGCTACAAGTGTGACGCGCAGGTGGTTGAAAACGCAAAGGCGGACGCAAAGCAGAGCGGCGCGGAGGTCTTGATTACAACCGACCCGGAGGCGGCAATTGCAAACGCCGATGTAGTGTACACTGATACGTGGGTGAGCATGGGCCAAGAGGCGGAAAAGGCGGAGCGGCTCAAAATTTTCACGCCGTATCAGGTGGACGCAAAGCTGTTTGCAAAGGCGAAGCCGGACGCAATCTTTATGCACTGTCTGCCGGCGTACCGCGGCTTTGAGGTGACAGAGGACGTGATTGACGGGCCGCAGTCGGTTATCTTTGATGAGGCGGAAAACCGTCTGCATGCACAAAAGGCTGTAATGGCGACATTTATGAAATAAAAAGTACGGGGGAGTATGAGAAAATGGGATTGGGTTTTGAGGTTCGCGCCGCATCCTACGACGATGTGGACGCAATTGAACAAATTACGCATGAAGCGTTTTTGAAATATGCGCAAATGGTCGGCAACGAAAACATCCAGGCGCTGTCGGAAACAAAGGAAGACATCAAGCGCGACATTGACACAAAGCTTGTGCTTGTTGCGTTTATGGACGGCGTTCCGGTCGGGAGCGTCCGCGTACAGGTCGATAACACGGAAAAGACGGCGTATCTGAGCCGATTCGGCGTAAAAATCAACTCGCAGAACAACGGCGTGGGTAAGTCGCTCATGAACCTTGTCGATATCAAAATGCGTGAGATGGGAATAAAACGAATTATGCTGCACACGGGCGCAAAGGTTGCTTCACTTGTGCGCTTCTATTATGGACGCGGATTTTACGTTGATTCCACGACAAAAGAGCGGGGCTATATCCGCGCGCTTCTATGCAAGGAGTATGAGTAAAAAAATTAACGAATTGTGTCGAAAATCGGGTATATAGTAATGATGTTAATTTGTATACAAGATATAGTGTCTCTGTTTTAGAACTTTGCCAGCCGAATTCTTGATGAAGTATTGTGTTGTACTTTTTGGCTATGGTATAATATACGCAAGAGCAGAGCTCTTGCGCTTGGAAAAAGTCGCTGTCGGGACACCGTCC
>URQR01000012.1 GCA_900550065.1 uncultured Eubacteriales bacterium
GCTTGTCCTGCATTATTTGCAGGGCTTTTTCTTTTGCATATTACATGTGCATCGCGCCGCCCGGCCGAAGGCGTTTGTTACTATTTCTATAAAAGAATTGGAGAGGGTAACATGAAACAAACAGAAACAAAAAAACGGGTCAATGTGCGGGCGATTACATGGATCGCGATGCTCGCAGCGGCGGCGTTCGCTCTGCAGTTATTGGCGGCCTTTCTGCCAAAGGTCGGCGGATTTCTCGACCTTGAAATTTCCGACCTGCCGGCAATTGTCGGCACAATGGCGCTTGGGCCTGCCGCGGGAATCGTGATTGAGCTAATCAAAAACCTGTTGCACTGTACGGTGACGACGACTGGCTTTGTCGGCGAATTTGCAAATTTTGTGATGAACGGAACATTTATGCTTGTGACGGGTTTAATTTACAAACGGAACAAAACCAAAAAGGGTGCAGTCTGGGCGCTTGTATGGGGCGTTGTGTCGCTCGCTGTGATGGGCGTTGTCGCAAATATGCTCATTATGCTGCCGCTCTACATGCCGACCTCACCGTTTGATGTTAAGCTGGTGCTCGCGCTGTCGACGATTTTGCCGTTTAATCTTGTGCGCGGCGCTGTGCTGTCGCTGATTACACTGCTGATTTACAAAAAGCTGTCGCCCATTATCAAGGGAAAGTAGAAAGCTTTGGCGCATAGAACAGTATCTCTCACTAATATTTATTTACAAGCTGCAATATAATAAAAGTAGGAAACGGATTAAAATTTATTATATTGTGGGTGGGTGCTATGCGGTCGGCTGTCATTAATTTTTTTAAAAGCATATTAATTGGCGCGTCCGCGCTCATACCGGGCGTCAGCGGCGGTACGATGGCGATTGCGCTCGGTGTGTACGACCGCCTTTTGCGCGCAGTGTCGAGGTTTAAAGAAGATATACGCCATAACGCGGCGTTTTTAGCGGTTTTTGGCGTTGGTGCGGCAATTGGGCTTTTGACACTGTCGGGCTGGGTTCTGTGGGTGTTTAATACCTACCGGATGCCAATGATTTATCTTTTTATCGGGTGCGTATTTGGCAGTATCCCGATGCTGTTCCGCCGGGGCGGCGTGTCACAGATTCATATCAGCGATACGTTTTGGGTGCTGGCGGGCTATTTATGTGTGACATGGGTGTCACAGATTCCCGCCGGTTCGTGCATGGTGGGTAGTATATACTTTTTAAATTTTTTAATGCTGATGGCCGCGGGCGTGGTGATTGCAATCGCTTTTATTTTGCCCGGCATCAGCACCTCCTATATGCTTTTGCTGCTGGGAATATATGATATTACCTTAAAAGCGGTACAAAACTGGAATTTTGCTTTTTTAGCGCCGATGGTGTTGGGCGTGTTGGTGGGGACGGTAATCACGACTCGAATTTTAGAGGATGCGCTGGAGCGGTATAAAAAGCAAACGTATATGCTGATCGTTGGGTTTGTGTTTGGTTCCGTCTTTGAGATTATCCCCGGCCTGCCGATGGGTTATGACGTAATCGTATGCGCGCTGACGTTTGCGGCCGGATTTTTGGCGGTGAAGCTGATTTTGCGTTATAGCGAAGAGTTTTAGCTGTATAATAAAAAAGTTACAAAAACCTCTTGCCAAATCGAAAAAATGTGGTATAATAAACGGAGAAGCGGAGCTTCTGCGTTCTGAAAAAGTCACTATCGGGGGAAAGCCCCTCTTGCGGTTGCACCGCAACGTGCCTTTTTCGTATTGGTACGTTGAAGTGAAGTAGTTTATATTTTACGAATGATTTTAGGAGGGTTTTGGAATGCAGATTGCTGAAAATATCGTGATGGTGCTACATATTATAGCATCGCTCGTTTTGATTGTCGTTGTACTGTTGCAATCGGGTAAGGCTGCGGGCTTGTCGGGCAGTATCGCCGGCGGCGCGGAGACGTTTTTTGGAAAAAATAAGGGCCGGACGATTGACGCAATCCTTGAGAAGTGGACGGCATTTTTTGCAATCCTCTTTTTGGCTACGTCGATTGCGCTTGCGCTGATTATTAAGTGGCTGGCTGCTGCGCCGGTTGCGTAATCTATTTTAGTCACGCAAAACCCCGCACAAATTGTGCGGGGTTTTTTGTAGGCAAAAATATTTTTATTTTTTTGAAGTGTTTTGCAATACAGCATTCGTTCTATCTAATGGATGGGGGTGATAGTCATTTGCAAGACGGAGTTTTTAAAGTGCATCAAAGAATATGAAAAGCTCGTGTTCCATATTTGCTTTTCATTTACAAAAAACTACTTTGACGCAGAGGACCTCGCGCAGGAAACGTTTCTTGCAGCATACAATAAACTCGACCTGTTCGACGGCAATAACTTCAAAGCATGGATCAGCGCGATTGCCGCGAACAAATGCAAGGACTATCTCAAAAGCGCCGCAAGGCGGAGCATCCCCACCGAAAGCAGCGACCTCGACCTGTATGCGTCTGAGTATGCGGGGCCGGAGGAGGCCGCCGTCCGCACAGTCGGCGAGGACGAGGTGAGGGCAATCTGCGAGCAGCTTGACGACCCATACCGAACGGTGGCGGTCAAATATTTTTGCGAGGACGTTCCGCTCAGTGAGCTGTCGCGCGATACGGGACAGAAGCTAAAGACGTTGCAGACGCGGCTCTACCGCGCGAAGAAAATGATGAAAGAATTAGTGAGGAGGACGGCCGATGTGTGAGAAAAAGGAGTTTGAAAAACATTTAACACAAGAAGATATTGCGAGCTTTCATGCGATGACATTAGACACAGATGCGCTGATTGCATTTGCCGAGCACATCGAAGCGTGTCCCGCCTGTGCGGCAAAAGTAGCAGAGTCGGAACAGGAAATGGATATACATGTGCCGAAAGGCTTTGCGCCGGAGGTGCGCCTGCGCGCTGCGGGCGGCGACAGGCGGGAGTTCTACCGCTACAGCCTGCGGGTTTGTGCCGCTGTGTGCGCTTCTCTGATGCTGTTGTTTACAGGGAATTTTTCTTATGACAAGCTTCAGGATATTCCTGCGCCGAAGCTCGAATTTTTAGACAAGATGACACAGTCGATTTCAGATTTTTCAAATAATATGATTCAGTGGGAGGGGTTATTTCATGGTCAAAAGAAGTAAGTTTTGGACGGTTGTATTTTCATTCCTGCCCGGCGCGGGGCACATGTTTATGGGTTTTATGAAGCAGGGAACAAGTATTATGATTACGTTTTTCGGGTTGATTGCGGTTTCCTCTTGGCTCGGTATTGGGGAGCTTGGTCTGTTAGCTCCCGTACTGTGGTTTTATGCTTTCTTTGACTGCATCAACAAGCGGTTTTCAACGGATGTAGCATTTATGCAATTTGAAGACAAAATTCTGTTTGAGGATTGGTTCAAATCGAAAGAGGGCGCGAACCTTGGCCGGTACAACACGATCATCAGCGTACTGCTGATTATGGTAGGCGCCTACATGGTACTCACCAACGTTTGGCGCGCGCTTTACTGGAATGGGATTGTTTTCAGCCCGGTTATCGAGGCTGCGGTTGATACAATATTTGATCGGCTTCCGCAAATTGCGATTGGCGTTTTGATTGTCGTATTTGGCATTAAGCTGATAAAGGGAAAGAAAAAGGAGATGAACGACGATGAATAACCGGATTAGAAGGGTCGGCACCCTGTCAGCGGGTATTGTGCTGGTCGGCTTTGGAGTCGTATTTCTACTGCGCATGGCGTTTCCGGCGCTCAACTATTCGCTTATCCTGTCGTTCTGGCCGGTCGTGCTGATTCTGCTAGGCTTTGAGATGCTCTACGCCTATGCGTTCGGCAAAAACGATACGGTAAAATATGACGGCGGCGCGATTGCAGTCATTATCCTGCTGTGTATTTTTGCAATGTGCATGGCGGGCGGCGAGCTTGTGCTCGAGTATATGACGCGCGCAGCCGAGTATCATTTATTATGGTAACACGCCTGCTCACCACGGGCTTGTTATATAGCGGGCTTACCCGCTTTACTACCCCACCAAACATATCCCTAAAAGAAAAAGACAGCCGCGCGGCTGTCTTTTTCTTGTCTATATTTCTTCTTTGATCCATTTAAAACGGTTGACCTTTACGAGTGCGACAAAGCACTTTAAAATCTGGTCGGACTTTAAGCAAATAAACGTAACCACGGGCGGTAGATTGAGCCAGTAGGCACAAATCGCCGACGACGGCAGAACAATCCCCCACATGAAAATCAGGTCGTTTATTAGCACGAATTTCGTGTCCCCGCCGCCGCGGACAATACCTGTCAGCGCGGCCATCTGGTACGAGGTACCAACAACGGTAACGGATAAAATCGTCAAAAAGGTCAACGTCAGCTCGCGCGCCTGCTCTGTGACTTCGTAGAGCTGAATAATCCAGTCTTTACAGAAAAACAGCGCCGTGCCGGTCACGATACCAATGAGCAAAAACAAAACCTGCATCGTGATGGTGTAGCTTTTGACCTTATGGACGCTGCCCTCGCCGATTGTTTTTCCGGTTAGGACGCTGCTTGCGCTGCCCGCGCCATAGGTCACGACGGTCAGCACCTGAAATACCGTTGTTGCGATACTGTTTGCGGCAATAACCTCGCGCCCCATATGGCCTAAAATCGCTGTCTGCACCGACATTGCCAGCCCCCAGATGGCGTTAGACAAAAAGACGGGCGTACCGACCTTAACAAAGCTTTGAAACAATTCGCGGTCTAAGACAAAAAAGTCGCGCAGCTTTAGGCGTACTTTCTTATCGGCAAATGCGGCAAAGCAAATCATAATAGCCGTTTCCACAATGCGGCTCGTCAGTGTCGCAATGGCCGCGCCTTGAATTCCGAGCCGCGGCGCGCCAAAATTGCCGTAAATCAAGATATAGTTGAGGCATACATTGATACACAGCGTCGACAGTGACACAAAAAAACCGATTTTGACCGTTTCCACACTCCGCATCGTATAAATCAGAATATTGGTTACAGCAAAAAACACGTAAGAAAAGCATACGATTTGTAGATATTTTACGCCCTCCGTAATGACGGCTGGGTCGCTTGTAAAGAGCGAGAGTACCCACTCGGGGGCAAAAAACGCCGTCGCCCACATAGCGAATGCAATCACGAGTGCGGTCGCCATGCTAATGCCGGCAAGTTTTCGGATGGGGTCTGTTTCCCGCTTGCCCCAGCTGCGCGCCGACAGGATGAGCGCGCTTTCGCCGACACCGAATATCAGCATTTGCAGCAGGTATTGTATCTGGTTCACCACCGCCGCGCCGGAGAGCGCGTCCTGCGAAAACGCGCCGAGCATCACATTGTCGGCAAGGTTGACGCCAAAAACAATTACGTTTTGCAGCGCAATTGTCAGCGTCAGACGGAAAAAAGTATTGTAAAAATGCTTGTCGCGTACAAAAAGCTTCATAAACAGTTTGATACATCATCCCTTCCCATTTTGCAATTTAACTTTATCAATTATATAATATTTTTTATAAAAAAGCTATATAAAGTTGAAAAAAGCTAAAAATCCGCGCAGCGTCACGATTTATACGGCATTTTGCGGAAGGATTTGTGTGAAGAAGCTTTAAATATTAAAAAAAACAGTTGCAAAATCATGACAGGTACGGTATACTATGTTAAAAATATCACTAAAACATAGTAGCTGGTCATAAAATTCGACAAAAAACGGAGACAAGTTTATGAAGGAGGTGGGACGCGTGGCAAAGAGGAGCGTAAAAAAGCTCCGGCAGCAGCAGTTGATGGAAAAGCTAAACGAAAACCCGTTTCTGACCGACGAGGAACTGGCACAGCTCTTTTGTGTGAGCGTTCCGACCATCCGCTTTGACCGGGCGGAGCTCGGTGTAAAGGAATACCGGGAGCGGATTAAGACTGTGGCCCGCAGTGTGATTACGCGCGAGGTGCAGGAGACACCGGCAGTGAATCCGATGGGCGAGTTGCTCGATTTAAATCTGTTTAAGGATGGGCTTTCCGTATTTGTGCCCGATGATTCGATGACGTTTGACGACAGCAAGGTCGTGCGCGGCTGTTTTATCTATTCCTTTGCCGAGATGCTGGCGACGACGGTGATTGACGCAAATGTTGCGCTTGTCGAGGTGGCAAACATTAAGTATAAGCAGCCGGTGATGGCGGGCAGCAAGCTTGTCGCCAAGTCGGAGGTTGTACGGCGGCGCAACAACGAATATATTGTATGGGTTAAAATAAAGGCGAATATGGCGGAGGTGTTCCGCAGCAAGTTTATTTTATCGGTGATTGACTAAACCGCGGATTTGCGTTGCAAATGCGCAGGGCGAAACCCCTGCGTGGTTTCGCGCTGTCAAATTAGCAATGCGACAGAAGGTTGAGGGGTGGGGAAAATGAAAATTATTGTTGATGCAATGGGCGGCGACTTTGCGCCCGGACCGCAGGTGGAGGGAAGCGTCCGCGCCGCGCGGGAGCTTGGCGTAGAGATTGTTTTGGTCGGAAAGCAGGACGTTTTACAAAAAAAGCTACAAGAGCTTGGGTACAGCGAAGGAAAGATTACGATTCGCGATGCGGCAGATATTATAACAAATGACGACGAGCCGGCGAAGGCGCTTCGTCGGAAAAAGGACGCATCAATCGTCGTTGCGGCGAATATGCTGAAAAACGGGGAAGGGGACGGCCTTGTTTCGACGGGTGCAACGGGCGGCGTTCTGGCCGCCGGGCTGCTGATTGTCGGGCGGATTGAAGGCGTGCTGCGCCCCGCGCTTGCGCCGGTGCTGCCGACGGACACGGGGCCTGCGCTTTTGGTAGACGGCGGTGCGAACGCGGACTGTAAGGCGGCGAATTTGTTGCAGTTCGGCATCATGGGCAGCGCATACGCGGGCAAGGTGCTCGGTAAGGAAAACGCAAAAGTTGCGCTGGTCAACATTGGCGCAGAAGAGCACAAGGGCAACGACGTGACGCGCGCGGCATATGAGATGCTGAAAAAAGCGCCTATCAATTTTACCGGCAACATCGAAGGGCGTGAGATTATGGACGGCGCGGCGGACGTTATCGTCTGCGACGGATTTGTGGGCAATGTGATTTTAAAGCTGACGGAGGGGCTTGCCGCGACGCTTTTGCGTAATATTAAAAATATGTTTTTAAAAAATTTTGCCACAAAGCTGTGCGCGCTTGGGATGAAGGGGCCGTTTTCCGAATTTAAAAAGAAAATGGACTATACCGAATACGGCGGTGCACTTCTGCTGGGGCTGAAGCACCCGGTAATTAAGGGACACGGCTCGTCCGACGCAAAGGCAGTCTATTCGGCGATACGGCAGGCGAAAAAATTCGTATCCGCAGGTGTTGTAGAACAAATAAAAGAGGATTTGGAAAAAATGGAGGAAACGCAAAATGGCATTGAGAGCTAAATTGTTAGGCGGCGGCTACTATGTACCCGACCGGGTGCTGACAAACGCAGATTTGGAAAAAATGGTTGACACATCCGACGAGTGGATTGTGCGGCGCACAGGTATCCGAGAGCGGCGTATTGCAGACGAAAGCATGTATACGTCCGATATGGCGGTTATCGCTGCAAAGCGTGCATTGGAAAACGCAAACACAAAGGCGGAGGAGCTCGACCTGATTTTGATTGCGACGTGTACGCCGGATATGTTTACGCCGAGCGTGGCGTGTATGGTGCAGGCGCAGCTCGGCGCGCCGCAGGCGGCGGCGTTCGACGTAAATTCCGCGTGTGCGGGCTTTATTGCTGCGCTTACGGTAGCAAACCAGTTTATCGGCACGGGCTACTACAAAAAAATATTGGTGGTTGGCGCGGAAAATTTATCGAAGATGACCGATTATAAAGACCGCAACACGTGTATCCTGTTCAGCGACGGCGCGGGTGCGTTTGTTGTAGAGGCCAGCGAAGAAAAAGGCGTGCTTGCGACGGAAATCGGCGCGGACGGCGAAAGCGGGAAAAACCTGACCAGCCTTGCGTTCCGCAACGACGAGGCGGAGCTTGCAAAGCGCGTTTCGGGCAATAAGGCGACATTGTGGATGGACGGCAGCGAGGTACTCAAGTTTGCTGTACGGATTATGGTACAAGCGACACGCAGCGTTTTGGATAAGGCGGGCCTCACGCTCGACGACATCAGCCTAATTGTTCCGCATCAGGCAAATATCCGCATCATTGACGGTGCGGTGAAGCGGCTTGGTATCAGTCCCGACAAGGTGTTTGTCAATATTGAAAAATACGGCAATATTTCCTCGGCGTGTATCCCGATTGCGCTCTGTCAGGCGCTTGAGGAGGGAAAAGCAAAGCCGGGCGACAAGATTGTTTTGGTTGGTTTTGGCGGTGGGCTCACATGGGGCGCAGCTGTAATTGAACTGTAAACCGCTTAGTTTTTTAGAAAGGGATGAACAGAAGAATGAAAACATGTATTTGTGATTTACTGGGGATTCAATACCCAATTATACAGGGCGGCATGGCATGGGTCGCAACGGCGGAGCTTGCGGTCGCGGTGTCGGAGGCGGGCGGCCTCGGCATCATTGCGGCGGGTAACGCGCCGGGCAGTTTCGTACGCGAGCAGGTGGTAAAAGCAAAGTCGATGACCGACAAACCGTTCGGCGTCAACGTAATGCTGCTGTCGCCGTTCGTAGACGAAGTAATGCAGGTACTTGTGGAGGAAAAGGTCGCGGTCGTAACGACAGGCGCGGGCAACCCGGGCAAATATATTCCGGCGCTGAAGGCGGCAGGGAGCAAGGTAATTCCGGTCATCCCTTCGGTCACGATTGCAAAGAAGATGGAAAAGGACGGCGCGGACGCGGTCATCGCGGAAGGGACAGAGTCCGGCGGCCACATCGGTGAGCTGACGACGATGGCGCTTGTGCCGCAGGTGGTGGACGCAGTCAGCATCCCCGTGATTGCTGCGGGCGGTATCGCCGACAGCCGCGGTATCATCGCCGCACTCGCGCTTGGCGCAGTCGGGGTACAGCTTGGGACGCGGTTTTTGTGCTCGACCGAGTGTACGGCGCACGATAACTACAAGGCGGCGGTCGTTGCGGCGAAGGACCGCGACGCGGTCGTAACAGGGCGCAGCACGGGTCACCCGGTGCGCGGAATCAAAAACAAGCTGACGCGCGGGTTCGACAAGCTCGAAAAAGAGGGTGCGAGCGTAGAAGAAATCGAAAAATTCGGCGCGGGCGCGCTGCGCAATGCGGTCGTAGACGGCGACGCGCAAATGGGCGCGCTGATGGCGGGTCAGTCGGCGGGTATGGTGTGTGATATTAAGCCGTGCGCGCAAATCATGGCCGAGTTGGTCGGCGGGCTGGACGCGGTTGCAAAGCAGGTTAACGCGATTTTGTAAAGCGGGAAGAAAGGAAGGATACATAGATGGGCAAGGTAGCATTTATCTTCAGCGGACAGGGTGCGCAGGCGGTTGGTATGGGCAAAGAGCTCGCCGAAAACTTTGCGTGCGCGGACGCGGTGTTTGAGCAGGCGAGCGAGTCGCTCGGCATGGATGTAAAAAAATTGATTTGGGAAAGCGACGAGGAAACGCTTAAAATTACGGAAAATACACAGCCGGCGATTTTGACAATGAGCGTTGCGGCGCTGCGTGTGTTAGAGGAAAAGGGCGTAAAGCCCGACGTTGTCGCGGGGCTGAGCCTCGGCGAATACGCGGCGCATGTTGCGTCCGGCTCGCTCGATTTTAAAGAAGCTGTTAAGCTCGTGAAAAAACGGGGTAAATATATGCAGGAAACTGTCCCGCTCGGCGTGGGCGGTATGGCGGCGATTTTAGCGCTGAGTCCAGAGGACGTTGTCGCGTGCTGTAAGGAAGCGTCGGCGGCGGGCATTGTAGAGCCGGCGAACTTTAATTGTCCGGGACAGATTACCGTAGCGGGCGAGCTTGCAGCGGTGGAAAAGTGCTGCGAGCTTGCAAAGGAAAAGGGCGCAAAGCGCGCCATGCTTTTGCCGGTGAGCGCACCGTTCCATTGTTCCATGCTTACCGAGGCGGGTGAAAAGCTCGCGCACGAGCTGGAGGGCGTAACGGTCAGCGATATGCAGATTCCGCTTATCACAAATGTAACGGGCGGTTATTTGAAAGAGAAAGAGGAAATCAAGCCCACACTGGTCAAGCAGGTCAGCTCGTCGGTACGCTGGGAAGAGGGAATCCGCCGTATGATAAAAGATGGCGTCGACACGTTTATAGAGGTTGGCCCCGGCAAGGCGCTGTGCGGCTTTATGAAAAAGATTGATAAAGAGATGAAAGCGTACAACGTAGAAGACATGGCCTCGCTTACAAAAACGCTCGAAGGCCTTAACGCTTAACATTGGGAAAGGATGGTCAAACAATGATTGATTTAACAAACAAAACCGCAATTGTGACGGGCGCAGGCCGCGGTATCGGTAAGGCGATTGCCCTAAAGCTCGCTTCTTTTGGTGCAAACATTGTGGTAAACGACATCCCGTCGTCTGCGGATGCGGATGAAACAGCAAAAGAAATCGAAGCGATGGGGCGCGGCGCGCTTGTTTATAAAGGCGACGTCAGAAATTTTGACGATGTGAGCGAAATGGTGAAAAAAACGCTTGACAAATTCGGCTCAGTTGATATATTAATAAATAACGCGGGTATTACGCGTGATAACCTTATTATGCGGATGGACGAGAAGGATTTTGATGATGTCATCGCGATTAACCTTAAGGGGGCGTTTAACTGCATTAAAGCAGTCACGCGCCCAATGATGAAGCAGCGCAGCGGCGCGATTGTCAATATGGCGTCCGTAGTCGGCATTATGGGCAACGCGGGGCAGGCGAACTACAGCGCGTCGAAGGCGGGGCTGATTGGCCTGACGAAGTCGACGGCGAAGGAGCTCTCGAGCCGCGGTATCCGCGCAAATGCGATTGCGCCCGGCTTTATTGAGTCTTTGATGACTGACAAGCTGCCGGATAATGTAAAAGAGGATTACTTTAAGGCGATTCCGCTCGGCCGCTTCGGCACGGCACAGGATATTGCAAACACAGCGGCCTTTTTGGTGAGCGACATGGCGTCTTATATCACCGGACAGGTAATTCATATTGACGGCGGGCTTTTAATGTAGTATGATAGAAAATTGGAATGAAGAAGGCCATATGGTTTTCTTGATTTATAGAGTTTGCTTTCTGCAAAACTTTTAAATCTTCGTAAAGGAGGTGACACACCAATGGTATTCGACAAGGTAAAAGCAATCATTGTTGACCAGCTTGGCGTTGAGGAAGATGCTGTAAAGATGGAGGCGTCCTTTTTAGACGATTTGGGCGCGGACTCTTTGGACATCGTAGAGCTTATCATGGCTCTCGAGGAGGAATTTGATATCGAAATTCCGGACGAAGAGGCTGAGAAGATTACAACTGTAGGAGATGCTGTCAATTACATTTCCGCAAATTCCTAAAATACTTTTCGCAGCGGGGGAGCGGCGCGCTTTCCCGCCGCGGTTAAGTACTATTTTTTTGTTTGGTGGAGAATCTCTTATAAAAGAGTTCATATATATGGTATTTGTCGGACAGTGTTTTTAGACCGGCGTTTTGTTTCAAGCATTGCAAAACGCTTTGATTTGCACGAAAGGGTGGGAAAAGAAAAATGAGAAGAGTAGTAGTGACCGGACTTGGCGTGATTAGCCCGATCGGAAACGACATTGATACATTTTGGAAGAACGTAAAAGACGGCGTGTGCGGCATCGACCGTGTGACGCGTTTTGATGCGAGCGCGTATAGCTGCCAAATGGCGGGCGAGGTCAAGGATTTTGACGCGACGCAGTACATAGATAAAAAAGAGGCCAGAAGAATGGATCGTTATACGCATTTTGCGGTTGCGGCGGCAAAAATGGCGATTGCGGACAGTAAGCTGGACCTTGAAAAAGAGAATATGGACCGCTTCGGCGTTATCACCGGTTCCGGTATCGGCGGAATCGAGACGTTTGAGACGCAGATGAAGGCAATGATGGAAAAGGGGCCGGGCCGTGTCAGCCCGTTCTTTATTCCAATGATGATATCCAATATTGCGGCGGCGCAGATTGCAATCATGACGGGTGCAAAGGGCGCGAACTTTAATGTAACGAGCGCGTGCGCATCGGGCACGAACGCGATTGGCGAGGCTTTCCGCAGTATCAAATACGGTGCGTGCGACGTTATCTGTGCCGGCGGCGCGGAGGCGGCGATTACGCCGATTTCGTTTGCGGGCTTTTGCAATATGAAGGCGATGAGCACGAGAAACGACGACCCGAAACGCGCAAGTATCCCGTTTGATGCGGACCGCGACGGCTTTGTTATGGGCGAAGGCGCAGGTATCGTGATTTTAGAGGAGCTTGAGCACGCGAAAGCACGCGGCGCGAAAATTTACTGTGAAATGGTCGGTTATGGCGCGACGGACGACGCGTACCATGTGACCGCGCCTGCGCCGGACGGCGAAGGCGGCGCACGTGCGATGCAGCTTGCAATTGACGAGGCGGGTGTTGCTGCTTCTGCGGTTGACTATATCAATGCGCATGGTACATCGACACCATACAATGATAAATTTGAGACGGCGGCAATTAAGTCGGTGTTTGGCGAACACGCGAAGGAAGTAGCGGTCAGCTCGACGAAGTCGATGACGGGTCATCTTTTGGGCGGTGCAGGCGGTGTCGAGGGCGTTATCTGTGCGCTGTCGCTTAAGGACGGTTATATTCCGCAGACGATTGGGCTTGAAAAGCCGGATCCGGAGTGTGACCTCGACTATGTGGCTGATGGCGGACGCGAACAGGAAATCGAATATGCGCTTTCCAACTCGCTCGGCTTTGGCGGGCACAATGCAAGTATATTATTCAAAAAATTTGCGTAATTACGAAAAGAAGTACGGACGAAAAAGGAGGCGGCGCCGCAAATGAACGGGAGAGGGCTTGACAAAACGCGTATAGCGGAGTTTGAAGAAAAGATAGGGTACACCTTTCAAGATAAGGCGCTGCTTGTTCACGCGCTGTCGCATACGTCATACACGAACGAGCATGGCATGGAAAAGCAGGCCAGCAATGAGCGGCTCGAATTTTTAGGAGACGCAATTGTCGATATGGTTGTGAGCGACTATTTATACCGCCACAACAGTACAGAGCCGGAGGGCACGCTGACGAAGTGGCGCGCGAGCGTCGTTTGTGAGGCGTCGTTTGCGCATATTGCGGCGGGAATGGACTACGGAAGTTATCTGCTTTTAGGAAAAGGCGAGGAAGCGACGGGCGGCAGAAGCCGCAGCTCTGTGTTGGCGGATGCGTTTGAGGCTGTGATCGCGGCGATGTATTTAGACAGCAATATTGAAACGGTTTCGGCGTGGATTATCCGCCATTTGCGGGAGGAGCTTACGCTTGCGATGCAGGGCAAGATGGCGAAGGATTATAAGACGCTGCTGCAGGAATTGGTGCAAAAGGGCGAGCGCGGTAAGGTTTCGTACGTCATCACGGACGAAAAAGGGCCTGACCATGCCAAGACGTTTTGTGTCGATGTGCTTGTCGACGGCGAACGGGCCGCGTCCGGCTCGGGTACGAGCAAAAAGGATGCGGAGCAGGCGGCTGCCGGCGCGGCGATTAAAGCGCTTACAAAGAAAAAATAAGGTTGCGGGCTGTTAGGGGGTTCTCTAATACAGCCCGTTTTTTACGGGAGGATGCGGGATGCGAAAAGTGAATATTCCGATTTTTGTGCCGCATAGGGGCTGCATGCACGACTGCGTATTCTGTAACCAAAAGCGGATTACGGGCCAAGTAGGCGACGTCACGCCGGAAACTGCGGCGCTAACGATAGAGGAGTCGCTGCAAACGATTGGCGCAGACACGCAGGCGGAGGCAGCGTTTTTTGGCGGCAGCTTTACGGCGATACCGCGCGCGGAGCAGGAGGCGTTTCTGCGTGCGGCGCAGCCATATGTGAAGAGCGGCAGACTGACCGGTATCCGCCTTTCGACGCGGCCGGACTGTATCAGCCGCGAAAATCTTGCCATGCTTGCGTCATACGGCGTGACGAGCATTGAGCTCGGCGTACAGTCGACGGACGAAACTGTGCTTTTAAAAAGCCGGCGCGGTCATACGGCGGCGGACACAGCACGCGCGGTGGCGCTGATTCGCGAATATGACTTCGAGCTCGGGCTGCAAATGATGCTCGGGCTGCCGGGCGATACGCGGACAAAGGCTATGCAGACGGCGGCGGATATTGTCTCATTGTCGCCGGACACGGCGCGTATTTACCCAACGCTTGTGATTCGCGACAGCAGGCTGTGCGATTTGTATGAGGCGGGGCGGTACACACCGCTGACGCTTACAGAAGCGGTCGAGCAGAGCGCGCAGATTTATACAATGTTTACACAGCATGGGATTCGTGTTCTGCGCATGGGGCTGATGGCGTCGGAGGATATGTGTCAAGGCCGCTCTATCGTGGCAGGACCGTTTCATCCGGCTTTTGGCGAGCTGGTACATGCGCGGTTGTTTTTGGACAAGATACGCGCGGCCTTGCGCGGTTTTTCCGGTACGAAGGCTGTACTGCGCGTCAACCCGAAGGATATGTCAAAGGCGGCCGGAAACCGCAAGCGAAACATTGAGACGATTAAAAATGAACAGGGTGTAAAGATTACGCTGATTGGCGATGAAAGTGTTGAACCCGGCGGAATATTATGCTAAAATAGTCTCAAAGGATTTGCCTTTGAGCCATTGAAAGAAGCCACTGTCGGGGCAATACCCCCTTCTGCGGCATAAGCTGCACCGTGCCTTCTTCGGGCTTGTACGCTATTTTTTATGTTAATAAAGATAATAACCATGAGATTGCTGTGCGGCGCTTATGCCGGATACAGAAGGGGAGAGACAGTTGTACTTAAAGGGGATTGAGCTTCTGGGGTTTAAGTCCTTTGCCGACAAGACGCGCCTGACGTTTGAGCCAGGCGTAACATCGGTCGTGGGGCCGAACGGGAGCGGAAAAAGCAATATTTCCGACGCAATTCGCTGGGTCATGGGCGAGATGAGCGCAAAGAGCCTGCGTGGTGCGAACATGCAGGACGTTATTTTTGCGGGGACGCAGGCGCGCAAGCCCTTAGGTTTTGCGCAGGTGAGTCTGACGCTCGACAATAGCGACCATGCGCTCGACATTGAATACGGCGAGGTGACGGTGACGCGGCGGGTATACCGCAGCGGCGAAAGTGAATACTACATAAACGGCGCGTCGTGCCGGCTAAAGGACATCCATGAACTGTTTATGGACACGGGACTTGGGCGCGACGGATATTCAATTATCGGTCAGGGCAAGGTCAATGAGATTATTTCCGGTAAGGCGGACGAGCGGCGCGGTATTTTCGACGAGGCGGCGGGTATCTCGAAATACCGCCACCGTAAGGAGGAGGCTGAACGTAAGCTCTTGCATACGGAGGAAAACCTCGTGCGCGTGGGCGATATTGTGTCCGAGCTTTCGGCGCAGGTGCAGCCGCTGTACAAACAGTCGCAGAAGGCGCGCGAGTACCTTGACCTGCGTGAAGAAATGAAAAAGTTAGAGGTCAATCTTTTTATACAGACGGTCGAGCGGCTCAAGCGCGAGCTGTCGGAAACGGCGAAGAATTTTACCGTTGTGACGGAGCAGCTTAGTGCAATGCAGGCGCAAAATGCGGATATGGATGCACAAATTGACGCACAGAACGCCCTTGCGGACGAATTAGAGAGAAAAATAGAGGCGCAGCGCGGGGAAAATGCGGACGCGGAGCTGCGAATCAAAGGCTTTTACGGTGAAATAGAGGTGCTCAAAAATACGGCCGCTTCAAACGAAACGCTGGTTGCACGGATTACAGCCGATATTAAACAGTTAGAGGAAAAGATAGAGGCATTCGCGCAGACGGCGACGACGCTTTCGCAGGAAAAACAGGAAAAGCAGAAGACGCTCGCGCTTTTGGGGGCGGAGGCAGCCAACACAACTGCGCAAAGCGACACGCTGTCGGAGCGGGCGCACACATTGGCGGAACAAATTAATACACTCAAAGCTGGCGTGATTGAAAAGCTAAACGACATAGCATCGCTTAAGTCACGGCTCAGCTCTGTCGAGGCGTTTAAAGAGAGCTTTGCCCAGCGGCGAGAGGCAATCCGGCTCGAAAAAGAGAGCATGGGCGAGGAGCTGGCGCAAATTGAGGCGCGTCGCACGGCGGGTGCGGCGGCGGTAGAAGACGCACAAAAGCGGTTGGACGATGGCGCAAAGACGATAGCGTCGCTTAATGAAAAGGCGGCGGCGCAGACGCGGACGCAGGCGGCGTTAAAGGACGAAGTGACTGCAAAAAATGCGGTGCTGACGCGTGAGCTTTCGCGGCTGCACATGCTTATGGAAATGGAAAAAGATTTTGAAGGCTTTACAAAGAGTGTAAAGGGCGTGCTCGCGGCGCACAAGGGCGGCCGGCTGGGCGGCGCGAAGGTATACGGCGCGCTGTCGTCGCTGATCGGCGTGTCAAAGCAGTATGTGACTGCGGTCGAGGCACTGCTGGGCGGCGCGCTGCAAAACGTTGTGGTCGAAAACGAGCAGGACGCGAAAACGGCGATTGAGTATTTAAAGCGAAACCACTTAGGGCGCGTAACGTTTTTGCCGGTGTCGTCCGTGAAAGGGCGCACGATAGAAAACCGTGCTGCGGTGGAAAGATGCTCAGGTTATATCGGCCTTGCGAGCGAGCTTGTTTCGTGCGAGACGCAGTACAGGGGGATTATTGACAATTTGCTGGGGCGGTGCGTTGTGGTCGATACAATGGACCATGCAATCGCGGTGAGCAAACAGTTCGGCTACAAATTCCGCGTCGTAACGCTCGAGGGTGAGCTGTTGAATGTCGGCGGCTCAATTACGGGCGGCAGTATGAACAAAACGACGGGGCTGCTCAGCCGCGCGGCGGAGATTCATGCGCTGCGCGCCTCGACACAGGAAAAGCAGACGGAGCTCGACGGCCTGCTTGCGCAGCAGGCGGCGTTGGAGCAGGAAATAGAGCAGCTCGGTGCAGAGCAGCGCGAGGCGGACTCGATTGTGCGTATTGCTGAGCAGGAGCTCATTCGCGCGCGGGCGGAGCTTGCACATGTGGAAAGTTTGGAGCAGGCAAAGAAGCTGTCGGGCGAGTCGATAGAGGGCGAGCTTACACAGATTGAGGAACAGATGAAAGAGGCAAACGAGCAAATTGCGGAGCTGATTAACCGGACGACAAAGGATGAATTGTCGATTGAGGCCGACCAGAACGCGGCTGCGCAGGCGGAAAATACGCTGACTGCGCTCGAGCAGGAGCGTGCTGCGCTTGCTGCTGCGGTGAATGAGAAGAACATTGCCCTGACGGCGGCGCGTAAGGACGTTGCGGCGTTTGACTACCGTATCCGCGAAACGCAGGCGCAAGCACAGGCCGCGCGCGGCGATATTACGGCAAAGCAGGCCGATATTGACGGCCTGCGGCAAAAAAATGAAGAGATTGCGGCGCAGATTGGTGAAAAAGAGGCGCAAATCGCGGAAAGCCAGAAACAGGTGCAGACGATGATGGAGGCGGCTCAGTCCCTGTCGGGCGAGCGAGACGCGGCACGCAGCCGTGCGCGTGAATTGTTAGAGGAAAACAAGGACATGCGCGAAAAGATTTTTGCGCTTAAAGAGGAACAGAGCCGCATCGACAACAAAAAGACCAAGCAAGAGAACGAGCTTGATACTATTACGGCGAAAATATGGGAAGAATATGAAGTGACGTATTTGAGTGCGAAGGAGTTCGAGGCCGACATTGGCCCGGCGGGTGCGGCGAAAAGCCGTGTGGGTGAGTTGCGCACGAAAATCCGCGCGCTTGGCAATGTTAATGTTGACGCAATTGAGGAGTATAAGTCGGTCAAGGAACGGTTCGACTTTTTATCGGGACAGGCGGCCGACCTGACCGAAGCGAAGGAAAGTTTAGAAAAGCTAATTGCTTCGATTCAGGAAAAGATGAAAAAGCAGTTTAAAGAGCAGTTTGAAGTGATTAACGGCCATTTTTCTGAGACGTTTGCCGCACTGTTCGGCGGCGGGCGGGCGGAGCTGCGGCTGACCGATCCGGACGACGTGCTGGAAAGCGGCGTCGAAATCGACGCGCAGCCGCCGGGCAAAAAGCTGCAAAACCTGAGTCTTTTGTCGGGTGGGGAAATGGCATTTACGGCGATTGCGCTGCTGTTTGCGATTTTGAAGGTACGGCCGACGCCGTTTTGTGTGCTTGACGAGATTGAGGCGGCGCTCGACGAGTCGAACGTATACCGCTTTGCAGATTACGTCAAGGACTACAGCAAAAAGACGCAGTTTATTTTGGTGACGCACCGGCGCGGCACGATGGAGGCGGCGGACTTGCTCTACGGTGTAACGATGCAGGAAAAGGGCGTGTCGAAGCTGCTGGCGTTAAAGCTTGACGAAGCGGTACAGACGGCGGGCGTAAAATAAGAAAAGACGGGAAAGGAACGAACACGATGGGGTTTTTTGATAAATTAAAGCAAGGGCTGACCAAAACGCGCGACGCGTTTTCCGAAAAGGTGAACAATGTGTTTGCCACATTTGTGAAGGTGGACGAGGAGCTGTTCGAGGAGCTTGAAGAGGCGCTGATCACCGCGGATGTGGGGATGGAGACGTCGATGTATATTATCGAAACGCTGCGCGACCGCGTCAAAAAGGCGCGTATCGAGGATGCGGACGGCGTAAAGGCCAAATTGCAGGAGATAATTGCTGAAATCATGGCGGAGCAGGAGACGGCGCTCGATTTGTCCGGCACACCGGCGGTTATTTTAGTCATTGGTGTCAACGGTGTCGGCAAGACGACCACGATTGGCAAGCTCGCCGCACGCCTGAAGGCGGACGGTAAGCGGGTGATGCTTGCGGCGGCGGACACGTTCCGCGCGGCGGCGATTGACCAGCTGCAAATTTGGGCCGACCGGTGCGGGTGCGAAATTATTAAGCACAGCGAGGGCTCTGACCCGAGCGCAGTCGTATTCGACGCGGTGTCGGCGGCGAAGGCGCGCGGCGCGGATGTGCTCATTTGCGATACGGCGGGGCGGCTGCACAACAAGAAAAACCTAATGGACGAACTCGGTAAAATCAGCCGCGTTGTAGAGCGGGAGGCGCCGGACTCGTCGAAACACGTGTTTTTAGTGCTTGACGCAACGACGGGGCAGAACGCAATCAGTCAGGCGAAGCTCTTCGGCGAGGCGGCGAGCATTGACGGTATTGTACTGACAAAGCTTGATGGTACGGCAAAGGGCGGCGTGGTAATTGGTATTTGCCGTGAGCAGAGTATTCCGGTGCGGTTTGTCGGCGTCGGGGAAGGAATCGACGATATGCAGCCGTTCGACGCAGCGGATTTTGCAAAAGCGTTGTTTAAATAACACGTGAGCAGGTGGCTTTCGGTGGGATTTTGGTATATGGTTGGGCTTGCGCGGCGTATAGGGGCGCTGCGGGAAGGGTGGTGGCGTAGGTGGCGTTTGAAATGAGTGATTTTAAAAAGGCAAAGGATGCGTCAAAAGGAAAGAAGTGGGGCGCAAAGGCGCTGATTTGGATTCTTGCATTAATCTGTGTCGCGCTTGTCGTTGGGTTTGGTGCGTCGATGCTGATGGAGTATATTCAGATGCAGGAAATCGGCGCGGAGTATGTGAGCGTATTTTGGACGAATATTCGGGTGCGTCTGATTGCGCAGGTTTTAAGTTTTTTGATTGTCTTTATTTTGTTTATGGCAAACAATATTGTCCTGCGTCGGATTTCGCTGAAGGAAAACGGCGACTTGGCGTTGATTTCGCGTGTGCTGCCAATGGTTTTGGTGACTTTTATCATCGCTTTTATTGCGAGCCGGTTTATCAGCGACAATGTATACAGCCGGTTTTTAGCGTTCGCGAATTCTACTGCGTTTAATAGGGTAGACCCTGTTTTTTTCCAGGATATTGGTTATTATATGTTTATCCGCCCATTTATGGTGTCGCTGATTGACAGCATTAAGATTATTCTAATTATCCAGACCGTCTATACGGTGCTTATTTACATTTTTTTAAATGCGCGCGGCGGACTTGAACGGTTTGGCGATATCTTTAAAAATAAAAGCATTGTTATTCACAACATTGTCAATGTACTTTTAGTGTTTATCAGTATTGCCATGACGTTTAAATACAATGCGGAGGACGTACTGTACGGTAATTTCGGCGGGCTGTTCGGTGCGGGCTATACAGACATTTATGTATGGGTGAAGTATTACAATTTTGCGCCGTATCTACTCTTAGCGGTCGTAGCGGCAACAATGTTTTTCCTTTTGCGCGGCAAATTGAAGGCAGGTATTATCAGCGTGTGCGTATTCCCGGCCGCGTGGGTTTTGACGGGGCTGATTGCTATTGTGATACAGACCTTTGTTGTTGCGCCCAACGATGTTGCGGTGCAGGCACCGAATATTGCTAACAATATCTATATGACGCGGGAGGCGTACGGCCTCGACCAAATTATAGAGGTCGATTTCCCGATTGAAAATACGCTGAATACACAGGATTTGGAAGAAAATAAGGAAACGCTTGAAAATGTTCGTATCATTGACTACGACTCCAATGTGACCGCTATGAACAAATTGCAGGGTCTCAAGCCTTACTATACGTTCAAAAGCGCGGATATCGTGTCGTATGACGTAGACGGGGAGCCGACGGCGGTCGCGATTGGTGCGCGCGAGCTTGACCCGGAAAAGCTCGCAAAGGAGACGAGCGACAGCTATGTCAACAAAACCTATAAGTATACGCATGGATATGGTGTGGCGGTCAATCCTATGAACGAGGCGACGCAGGAGGGGCAGCCGAAGTTTATCGTGCGCGATATTCCGGCGGTATCCGACGCGGGAATGGTCGACGTGACGCAGCCGCGGATTTACTATGGCGAATTCACGAACGATCATGTCATCGTTAATACAAAGCTGAAGGAAATTGATTATTCCGAGGGGCAGACCAATGTTGAGTTTTCCTATGACGGGACGGGGGGGATCAATCTCGGCTGGCTGAACCGGGCGCTGTTTTCCGTAATGTACGGCGACTATAAGATGCTGGTGTCGAACCAGATTACGGCGGACAGTAAAATTCTTCCTAACCGCAATATTTTAGAGCGGGTGAAGAAGGTTGCGCCGTTTTTCGAGTATGATGAAGACCCATATCTGCTCATAGACGACAGCGGACGGCTCAAGTGGGTAATCGACGCATATGCGACGTCGGAAAATTACCCATATGCACAGCGGTACGGAAAAATTAATTATATTCGTAATAGTGCAAAAGCGGTTGTAGACGCATACGACGGCAATGTAGTGTTTTATATCACGGACGAGACGGACCCGATTGTGCAGACCTACAACAAAATCTATCCGAGTCTGTTTTCTGATGAGCCGCTGCCGCAGGATTTAAAACGGCATATCCGGTATCCGGAAAAGCTGTTTAAAATCCAGTCGGAAATGTATAAGCAATACCATATCACGGACGCGCATGTCTTCTATAATAAGAGCGACGTGTGGGATATTGCCAAAGAAAAGCACGCGAAAACTGATATCCAGTATATTAAGCCGTTCTATAACATGATGAAAATCGAGGGCTTCGAGGAAAAGGGCTTAGGGCTGCTGCTGACGATGCCGTTTACGGTACAAAACAAGGACTATATCAGCGGGTGGCTTGCCGCCGGGTCGGACGACAAATACTACGGTAAGCTTGTCCTATACCGCTTTACGAACGTAGAGAAAAACGCATACGGGACGATACAGATGGAAAACCGAATTGATAACGACCCGACGATTTCCTCCCAGACAAAGCTTTGGGGCGACGA
>URQR01000013.1 GCA_900550065.1 uncultured Eubacteriales bacterium
AATTCGTACATTTGGTTTTAGTCTTTATCAAATAATTAGTCTTGTTTATGCCTGCGGCGCGGTACTTTTGTGACCAAAAGTACCCAAAAGTCCGGGGGGATTCCGATTTCCCCCCGTACCCCCTTTAAAACGGCCGCTGCGCGGAGCTATAACCCTCGCCGTGGGGTTGGAAAGGCCGCTGCATGGAGCTAAAACCCACGCCGTGGGTTTTTATTATAAGGCGCTCTCCACGCCCAATCAAACAGATTGACAAAGGGGAAAATTCCTGCTATACTATTATTGTTAAAAAGTTATCAAACGTTGCAAAAGCGCAGAAAATGTCATACAATAGACACAGAAGTGCGTATTGTATTATGATAGCAGTATACAGCAGGGAGGGGTATAGATGAAATCGAGGATGTTTGACACAAGCGTACAGGAGCTGAAATATAAGGTATTAAAAGAGGTAGCAACGCTGGCGTATGAGGACCGTCTGCAGGAGGGGATACTCGATATCCCGGAAAAGATTGTGCCCGGGCCGCACGCGCTGATGCGGTGCTGTATTTATAAAGAGCGCGCAATTGTCAATGAGCGCGTAAAGCTGGCGATGGGCGGCGACAAGGACAACCCGAACGTGATTGAGGTTTTGCCGATTGCGTGCGACGAGTGCCCGATTACGCAGATTCGCGTGACGGATTCGTGCCGCGGCTGTATTGCGCACCGATGCGTGAACAGCTGTCCGAAGGACGCGGTACAGATTATCAATCACAAGGCGGTCATCGACCATGAAAAGTGTATTCTATGCGGGAAGTGTATGCGCGAGTGTCCGTATAACGCGATTGAGAAGTCGCTGCGCCCGTGTGAAAACGCATGTAAGGTCAACGCGATAAAAATGGGGCCGGACAAAAAGGCGAATATCGACAATGAGAAATGTATCGGGTGCGGCGCGTGTGTGTACCAGTGCCCGTTCGGTGCGGTGATGGATAAGTCGTATATCTTGGACGCAATCAACATCCTGCGCGGCTCGGAAAATAATAAAAGATACAAAGTGTATGCGGTGGTTGCGCCGTCGATATCGGGGCAGTTTGACGACAGTATCGGGAAAGTCGTTGCCGCACTTAAGAAGCTGGGCTTCTTCTCGGTGGTAGAGGCGGCGCTCGGCGCGGATATGGTGGCGTATAAAGAGGCGCAGGAGCTGATGGAAAAGGGGTTTTTGACGAGCTCGTGTTGCCCGGCGTTCGTGCGCTATATTGAGACGCAGTTCCCGGATATGGTAAAGCATATTTCGCATAACCTGTCGCCGATGGCGGAAATTGCAAAATATATCAAGCAGACCGACCCGGACAGCAAAATTATTTTTATCGGGCCGTGTACGGCGAAGAAAGAGGAAATCCGCAAGGATACAGTCAAGGACTATGTCGACAATGTTATCACCTTTGAAGAGCTTTTGGCGCTGTTTGACAGCCGTGAGATTGAGGTGGGTGAGCAGGAGGAGGACGTGCTCGATAACGCGTCGTACTACGGCAGGATTTTCGCCCGCAGCGGCGGCGTGTCCGACGCGGTGAAGCAGGCGCTTAAGGAGCTTGGCGTACCGGAGGAGCAGTTTAAGGCGAACCCCGCTCCGTGCAGCGGAATTGAGAACTGCAAGGTCGCGCTCCTAAAGGCGTCAAAGGGTATCTTAGAGCAGAACTTTATTGAAGGGATGGCGTGCAACGACGGCTGTATCGGCGGCGCGGCGTGTCTGACGCATGGACCGAAGGACCGCGCGGCGGTCGACAAATACGGCAGGGAAGCGCTCGAAAAGACAATTACGGACGCAATTTCCGTCTATGATTTATCTTAATAATTATAAAAAAGCACCGGATGCGGTGCTTTTTTTATTCTCTTTTATTTATCTTTTTTGACTGCTCGCGGTATGCGCTCGGCGATAAACCAGTATATTTTCTAAATGCTTTTGAAAAACAACTGCTGTTTGCAAAATAGAGCTTTGCAGTAATATCCTTAATGGAAAGATTCGTATCGGTCAAAAGCCTTTGCGCGGCCTCGATGCGTTTTTGACATAAATAATGATATGGCGTAACACCATATTTTTCTTTAAACACGCGTATGAGATATTTTTCAGTCGTACAAAACTGCTGCGCAAACATTTTGATTGTAAAGGCGAAATGATATTCGCTATCAATAAAGCTTTTTAACTGTTCAGGAAGAGAAGATCCGGCGTGGAAAGAGAAATCAACGCTGTTTTCCTTTTCGCTCATTTTCATGATAATTTTATGCACATTAAGCGCGAGCTGCTGCGTCGTATAGGACGCGTCGGAGGAATTGAGCAGAAGCGTATGGATGATATCAATTTCGGGCGCGGTATCGCAATGTGCGACAAGGACGTCCTCTGTTAGGTGATACGCTTCAAACAGTTTATCCAAAAGCTCTCCTTTTACGGAAAACCATCTTTTTTCTAACTTTTCCTCTCCCAAAGAATAGTACTTTACATCAATTCCCGGCCTTAGAATATAAGAGTCCCCGGCCCTTACAAAATATTTTTGTCCGCCGCTTTCGATACACATTTTACCCGCAGCGACATACTCAAAGGAGTAACACAGCAGACGGGTATCCTCGTATAGATAGTGACGGGTAGGAGCTGTGACGCCTGCAAATTCGACAAATAAAAGCCGGTTTGTGTTCATACGGTTTCTATAAATATTTGTTCCTGCGTTCCTTTTCATCATTGCAATCTTTTCCTTAAAATCCATTGAAAAAATGTCCTTTCCGCAGCATCTTTGATGCCATAATAGCAATGGACAATAAAAAAGTCAAGTATGGGTTTTATCATACTCAAAAATATTAAAATTTTACTTTTTTCTTTAAATATTCTACTTTTTTTATTATAAGAGGATGACATCTAATTTTGGATGTGATAAATTTAGGTAAAAGAGGGGTGTGCCGTGCTAAAATAGAGGAAAGTACATGAACACAAGAAGTGAACTTTTGACAACAAAATTGGAATTATTGACATTTAAAACAATATATTTTTCTACTATAATAAAATATAGCAATACTATATAAAAGTATAGTATGGACAAATTAATTTTTGTCAAAAGCAAATAAATAAATGAGGGGGAAACTTGTATTATGAGACGGATTTTGTGTATTTTTCTGTGTGTGGCGCTTTTGCTGACATGCGTCTCGCTGCCGGCCTTTGCGGCTGGGTATGACGGTTTTCGTATCGAAAGCCTTGAGCAATACTGCGTTCACAGCGAGGAACTCGCCAAAGACGGGTACATTGGCATACCGGTCGGTATTAAGACGTATGCGAAGGGAAATTCTACCGCACAATCACAGGTAATTTTGTATGTTGTCAATACGAATACCGAGCGGATTGGTACGGACAGCGACGAGACGATTATAACAAGCATGCTGGAGCGCGGCTACGTTGTTGTTGTGCTGGACTACCAGAATCATGCAAGCAGCGTGAGCCCGGATTTGGACTGGAGCATACAGGCGATTCGGAACAAGGTTGGCGGTGGCCAGTTTTTGGGCGGTGCACAGTGCAATACGAAAGTAAATTATGTTGTGCCCGCGGGGTACAACGTGACGCTCGATGAATATTACTGGGCAATTGACAAACATGGCTCAGTTGGTACGCTCGATAAGATTGTTGAGATATGGAACAATGACTTTAAGTCAGTAAAAAAGGACAGCGTAATCAACTATCCCGACGGAACCTCAAAAAAAGTCAGCGAGGTTACTGCACAGGACATCTACGACTGTGTAAAGAAGGACGGCAGTCCGATTGACATGGATTTACGCATGGATATTATCTATCCGACCAATCCGGCCCAAAAGGTACCCGTATATTCTGTGGCTTCAAGCTCGGAGCTGCGCGTAGATACGTGGACGAGCTCTATGCGCCCCCACCTTACGGGATTCCTTTTTGCGGGATATGCGGGCGTCGTTTTTGACTATGCATATACGCCTATGGCGCGTACCGACCACTATGGATACTTCGACGGCGACGGTTCGGGCTCTGTCGGTGGAATTACAGGCGACAACTATACCTACTCGGTCAGTGTGTTCAACGGTATCAAGTCGGATACGGCGGCGATTCGGAAGATTCGCTGGCTTTCAGACTATGAAGGGGACAAATATAAGTTTGACGTAGATAAAATAGGCGTTTACGGCAACTCTAAGGGCGGACTGTGTACAAGGCTGGGTAATCAGCACCCCGAGCTGCTTCGTGAACAGCGTTACTTCGACGGGCACTACGGTGAAACGCGGTACGAAATAGGGGATACTGCGGACGACGGACGGGGTATCATTGACGGCGGTGAGGCGCAGCCATGGCTGACCTACAGCGACGGCACGCCTATCCCGAGCAATGTCCAGTTTGTGTATGCAAACTGTGGCGGCGGTTATGACGATATTACTTATGGACATGCGCCGACCTTTGCTTCGGGCAGTATGATGGACGGTTCGTATCAGGGCTTTTATCCGGGTGTTGTAAACGCGTGCCGTACATATGACATCCCTTGTGTCTATTTGTCCATGCCCGAACTGGGCCATGCGCTCGTTTATGGTACGGACAAAGACTATGGCCTCGACGGTTACAAGGCGCTGTTCGATATGGCGCACTATTATCTGAAGGGCGACGGCCCGATTTTGCAGTATATCGATATTGAAGGCGGAACGCAAAACGTTGACGCAAAAGCGGGTATGAAGTTTAAGTTTGCCGGCTCGGTACCGAAAGAGGAGATACAGAAGATTACGGTTACCAACAGCGTGACCGGTGATCGCGCCGCGGGAACGTGGACCGCATCCTACGGAAATACGGAGTGGGTTTTTCAGCCGCACAATTTAAAGGGTGGGTACGAGTATGTGATTGACGTACCCACGACGATAAAAGGCGACAACGGCGCGGCGTTACAGCAGAGCAGGACGATGCGCTTTACTGTAAAGCATGAGCAGATGCTCGGCGCGTCGAAGCTTACCTCGGACGCTGACATGACGCTTTTGAAGACAGCTTCCGTTGACAACGGCGTATACTATTTGTTTGAAGGGACGGATTTTTCGGCTTCTACTACGATTGGTATGCGTTTCTCAGTTGAAAATGACGCGGCAAATACCGTTTTGGTATACGGCGTGGACGCAATCGACGAGGAAAATCTGGCAAATTCCACAGCGGGGGCGCTTCTCGCCGAAGTACCGATTACCGGCGCGGGTGACTACGAGATAGATGTTACCGACTATGTAAAGGGCTTGGCTTCTCATAAGGCTGCGTTTATTCTTAAGGCAAAGAAAAATCAGGAAACGAAGGTCCTTTCCCATTACGATTTTGAAAACGAGCCTTTGGGCGCGACCTCGGTTGGTGGAATGAATCTAAATTCGAGGACGGCGTCCGCCGTTAGCGACGAGATGAACGCTACGTCGGGCGGTGCGCGCAGCCTGAAAATTTCGCACATGCTACATAACAATTATAAAAATGGGCAGTACCACGTTTGGATTGAAGGAAATTATCAAATTGCGCTTTTATCGAATTTGATTCAGACACAGGCGCTTGACGCTTCCGATATGGGCCGGAAGTTTCACATCAGTTTCAATCTTTACGATGAAACATCAAGAAGGGTAACGTATCGATTATCGCCTTGGAGCTCTTCTAACTTTGACAACATCGACTGGGAAGCAAATATGTATTATGAGCAATCGAAGGCAAATGAGTGGAATAACTTCTCGTTTGAATATCGGATAGACGACGAGAAGGATATCCGGATTAATAAAAAGACGTTTTCTATCGTATTGGAGTCCACTATGCCCAATGGAAAAACAGGCGCGGCATATTTGGACGATATCAAAGTGACTGAGGATATTACCGATGTTAAAATTGCCGGTGCGGCGAGCGAAAGTGCGTTTGCGCCCTCGCTTGTGCTTCATCCTGCGGAAAAACTGACTTTAAATTCGGCCGGTGCGGCTTATGTTGAGAGCGGCGATAACGCTGACAAGACGATGGGCGGCGGCGTATATATTAGCGGCCGTGCACGCCAGACGGAAAAGGCGGCGGCAAAGTCGTACATTAAATTGGATTTGTCCGCCTATGACGACGGACAGGCATATTTTGGCTTTAAGACGACCGAGGCGAGCAAGGGGACAATTGCAGTATACGGTATCAAGGATAAAGAGTTAGCGGCGAACTGGTCCGCACAAACAATCAATTACTTAAATGCGCCCGCAAATGACCGCTACAGCACGGGCGTAACGCTCGATGAGGTATTCGAGGGCGCACCGCTCGCGGAATATAGTGTAAGCGGCGCGGAGGAATACACAGTCGATATTGCGAGCTATGTACGGTATATGAAGGCGATTGGCGCGTCATACGCTACTTTGGTATTTGTCAATGATTCGAGCACCGAGATGGTTATCGATCAGGAAAATTTCGACGAAAAATTGTCCAGAAGCGTTGTTCCGGGCGGCGGTATTGCAAAGTACGGCAGGACGACGGCGGAAGATCATACCGGTTCGGGCGGGGGCAGCTACTATATGACGCCGACTGAGTTTGCATATGAAAGAATTAGAATTGACTTTTTGGATTATAAAACCCTTACCGAGAAAGACATTGGAAGAAAGTTCCGCCTGACCTATTGGGCGAAGGCGACCGCGCCAATGAGTTACTTTAACGCAACGATGGCGTCGAGTAGTACGGACAATTCGCATAACAAGATAACGCACCAGATAGACACAGCGAACGAATGGAAGCAGATTGTGTATGAGTTTACGCTTACAGATAAGGAGATTGTGGATCCGTCCAATACGGCTACGGGTATATTCGGCTTGATTGACTTTGAGGCGGTTACGCCGGGTGAGACACTTTATATCGACGACGTGGTTTTAGAGGAGATTGGGCTCGGAAGCGTGCAGATTATCCCAGTTGATAATGTTAAAACGGACAAAATTGTAGCGAACATTAATTTTGACAATTGGGAGGAGAAGGTTACAAATGCGACCGGCTACAGAGAGGTAAATGGAAAGACGGGGATTGTTGCAGGCAGCGGGTTTGAAGCGGATACGAAATATTCAGTCACTGCTGCTGAAGATGCAACGAGCGGCGCCGGAAAGAGCTTCTTGTTTGTGCCGAACCAGAGCTATAACCGCTTAAAGTTTTACAATATCTTTGACCATAATCTGACCGAAACGGATGTGGGTAGAAAGCTAAAAGTATCGTTTAAGGTAAAGACGGATGCGGAAGGGACGTTCCGGTACGGGCTTATGTCCACTCTCCCACGTATGACGACGGGAAAATATACGCTTTCTGAGGGGTATACACCCGATAGCGCAGATTATTCGACTGGCATGTATCCGACGGCGAATACCGCCACAGTTACGGCCGAAGATGTGGGTAGATGGAAGACATATTCCTTTGACGTCGCAATCAAGCAGGAAATGCTGCCAAAGAATGTGCTCAATGGCTGGGATAGTAAATATTATGATGTAGCGATAGGGCTTCTTGGAATTATCCCCGGGGATACATTAAAGGGGAAGAACATCTACATTGACGATATTTTGGTGACAGAGCCGGACGTAAGCAGCGAGACAAAAGTGCCGTATACCTACATTCAGGACTTTGAAAAGGTTACGGACGCTTACGCTGTAGCCAGCGGTAATGGTATGGAATTTAGGTGGATTGACACAGATGGAACGCTGTGGAATGAAGCGATAGATGGTCTATCAAGAAAACAGATTGATAAATGGGAAATCAGCAACATGGACAACTATACGGTAAATGGCGCTAAGAGCTTTAAAGGTACCTCGCACGCAAGCTGGAATCGGTTTAAGCTCATGAATATCATGGACACGCTCACCGAGGACATGATAGGGATAGACTATAAGATTACTTTCTACCTGAAAGCCAACAGAACCGGATATTTCAATATTGGTCTTATAGGAGATAATTCAAATAAGACCTATGGCGCTACCCCGTATATGAGTACGAAAATAGACGTTGATACGGCAAATGAGTGGAAGAAGTATACATATACGTTTACTGTAGACCAGGAAATCGTGGACAATAATATAAACTTCCTGCTCATTGGGCCACAGTTTGGGCAGAAGATGACTGATACTACCGACGAGACAAGCGGTAAAAAATATTCGGTACCGACCAATACGGTAGAGTTTTACATTGACGATTTGTACGCGACAGAACTTGTCCCCGGCGCGGGCACGGGCCTTGCCGCAGTGGAGCAGGTAAGCGTTATGGGTGACGGAAGTGTTTACACCGATACGCTTTACGTAAACGGCTCCAAGGCGGAAAAGAACCCGAAGTATATCAGAAAAGCGTATCTGCGCTTTGACGGCGGCGCATACCAGCATACGCAGAAAGCAACGCTCTGTCTCAATGTGGAAGAGGCAAACGGACAGACAATTAAGCTTTGGGGCGTAAAAGACGCAAATTATCCAGCCGAACTGAACTACAATACCGCGCCTGCTTCGGATGCTGACGAGAGTATGCTGTCGGCGGAGGTATACGGCGGTGTGCCGATTGCACAGATTAAGGCGGAGCATGCGGGGCAGTATGAGATAGATGTAACCGGCTTTATTGCAGATAACGCGCCGAATGATTATATCTTTGCGCTGACGAGCGAGGACATCGGCGGAACAGAGTATATTGGTCTCGATTTTGAAACATATTCGTTTATGGCGGGAGCGGACTACGCGCCCTTTGGCGGATTCGGTGGCAGCGTACGGAGGACGGAAGGTGCGGCTGTCGTAGAAGGCATTGCAAACGCAGGCGAAGGCATCCAGATTTACAATGTGTTCGGCAGTGGCAATGCGGTGTGCAGTGCAGGCGAGACCTATACGGTCAGCGTAGACGTAACGCCGCTCGGCGAGAGCGCATACCCTGTTACGATGGGGCTGTGCAGCGCGGAGGGTGTACCGGCACTGGGCGCAAGTGTGACGGAAACGATTGCCGCGGGCGAGACGAAAAGGATGGAGTTTGTGTTTACAGCAAACGCGTCGGAGAAGCTGAATACGCTGGCGCTGTACGGCGGCGCTGCGGGCGGTTTTAAGCTGGATAACGTTGTTGTGAAGAGTGCGAATATGGCGTCGCTGCAGGATTCTGCATCGCTTTTAATTGAAAAAGCGCAGGAGCCGGGCGGTGAAGAACCGTTGCCTTCACGCGTATCCATCAAACGTTATGACGCAGAGAGCAAAACGGCAGTGATTGAGGCGGATACAGCGTGTACGGCAATTGTCATTTTCGCAGGATATGCAAACGATTTACTGATAGATGTAAAGCTTGTCAATATAGAGCTAAAGCAGGGTGAAAACGAAATAAAGGCCGAAGGCTTTGACATGACAGGCGCGGTGAGTGGATGTGTTATGGTTTGGGACAGCGCGACGGGGATAAAGCCGCTCTGCAAGGCATATCCGTTTTAAGAGAAGAAAATGCAGTACAAAAAAACAGACAGCATTTTGCTGTCTGTTTTTTTGTGTATTGTCTTGACTTTAAGCTGTTTTTATGCTAAATTAGTTAAGTAAATATAATTATAATAGTATAACTAATAAGATTGGAGTTGGTGGCGTATGAGTTTATATGAGTCACTCAATGCATTTTACTACAACATGTCGCTCAATGAATTGTTAATGATGAACAAAAATACGGTATATCCCAATATTACTTACAATAGCTTATTGTATTTGGACCTCATCACGTACTTTGACCGGTGTACACCCAGTAAGCTGGCGCAGGCGCTTCAAATCTCTAAGTCGGCTGTGACGGTTAAAGTGAATGAATTAATCCGGCAGGGGCTTGTTGTCAAAACCCAAAGTGAAACGGACCGCAGTGTTTTTTATTTGTCCATTTCGCCAAAGGTTGAGCGGGATTACCGGCAGTATGACAAAAAGCTGCGCAATGCGGTATCGGCGATTCAAGAGAGATATTCGGTAGAAGACATTGAGAAAATGTGTGAAATGATATCAATTTTAAACGACTGCTATTATGATAAAAAACTTGAAGAGAACGGGAAAGGGTTCGATTAAGATGAAGGAAATGCAAAATAAACTGGCAAAACAATTTACAGTTTGGTCGCTGCTGCGGTTCGCGCTGCCGACGATTGTAATGATGCTTTTTATGTCTTTTTACACGATGATAGACGGAATTTTTGTCTCCAATATTTTAGGCACAGACGCTCTATCGGCTGTAAACCTCGTCTATCCGGCGATATCGGTCGTAGTGGCGCTGGGCGGTATGCTTGCAACCGGCGGCAGCGCCGTTATTGCAAAAAAAATGGGGGAAGGAAAGCCGGCAGAGGCACGGCAAGACTTTACGCTGATTGTTTCGGTGGGCGTGTTTATCGGGTTTTTGCTCGTGCTGCTCGGCGGCCTGTTTTTGCCGCAGATGCTCCGCTTTCTTGGCGCCTCCGGGGAGATTTATGCGCTTTGCTATGCATATGCAAAGCCCTATATATGGTTTATTCCCTCCGCGGTACTTCAGATGCTGTTCCAAACTTTTTTTGTGACTGCGGGACGGCCTGCAGTGGGGCTGACAGTTACGGTGCTTGGCGGTATTGCGAATATCGTATTAGATTATGTTTTTATCGGCGTTTTTGGCTGGGGGATGGCCGGCGCGGCGGTTGCCACCGGTATCGGATACTCTGTCCCCGCCCTGTTTGGGCTGGCGTGGTTTGCCGTAAGCAGACGAGGGACATTATATTTTGTGCGGCCCGTTTGGCGCGGAAAAGTATTGTTAAAAGCGCTGGGAAATGGCTCGTCCGAAATGGTGACCTATTTGTCTGAGGCGGTGGTTACGTTTCTGTTTAATATGACAATGCTGCGATATTTAGGCGCGGACGGTGTTGCGGCAATTACAATTGTCTTATACACCGATGCGCTTTTAGTTGGTATGTATCTTGGGTATGGAATTGGCGTCGCGCCTGTTTTAAGCTATAACTACGGACAGGGGGACCGGGCACAGCTCGTGCGGCTTTTTAAAATCAGCCTATGGTTTTTGGGGATTTGTTCATTGGTGACGCTGGCGGGCGGCCTACTGTTTACCCGGCAGCTTGTGGGAGTGTTTGCTTCAGATGGAACTGCTGTGTTTGACTTGGCGGTGTTTGGATTCTCGCTCTACTCGATTTGCTTTTTGTTTAAGGGAACGAATATTTTTGCTTCGGCGTTGTTTACGGCCTTGTCCGACGGGAAAACGTCCGCAATCCTATCGTTTCTGCGTACGTTTGTTTTTATTGCCGCAGGAATTCTGCTGCTCCCTCTATGGCTGGGCGTGAACGGCGTATGGCTTGCTGTTCCCTTTGCGGAGACTGTAAGTATTTTTCTGTCGGTCTACTGCTTCCGTACAAACTTTTTTAGTCGGATACGTTCATTGGAAACAAATAGGGAATAAAAAAATCAAAAGGAGCGCTGGAATAAGGCGCTCCTTTTATTTATGAATGTGTGGTATTGCCCTGCTCCTGATATAATTGATTGCGGTACCTTGACGGTGAAACGCCGTACTTTGCCCGAAATAGGCGGGAAAAATAAAACGCGTCTTCAAAGCCCGCCTCCCGGCTGATTGCTGCAACAGAATAGTTGGTCGTCTCCAATAAAATGGCGGCCTGCGATAAGCGGACGTCGTTCATATAATTCGCCGGGGATTTTCCGAAAAAGGACTGAAATTTGCGGAATACACTTGGAGATGAGAGCGACAGGTGCGTACCAATGTCTTGTACGGTGAGCTTTTTCATATAGTTTTTCCCCACAAACGATATGATTTCATTCATCATGGGGTCGGCTTTTGGCCTTTGCGTGCCGCAATTCAATAGTATTTTTATGAGCTGGTATAAATCGGACAGGTCGTCGCATAGCGCTCTGCCGGACAACAAGCGGCGAATCAAGTTGTAGAGCGTTTGCTGGTCTTTTGGCGGCAACAATACAGGAAAACTGTACAAGCTATCGAGCGGGTAAGCACCGTTAATGAGAACGTCTAAAAACACCCAATGCGCGCGCATTTGCCCGGTTTGGGGATTCACGTGGTGCGTAATAGACTGCAATGTTTCGGCGGGGGCGATAAACGCGCCCATCTCGCCCGTGGAACAGGCGGGACCGCCGTCTAAGCTAATCTGATAAGAACCCTCTATCGCCTGTACGACGGACAGAACAGGCAGACTTTTTTTCACAAAAAAGCCGTCCTCGGTGAAGGTTTGGCGGCCGGTGCTGTACCGCTTTATATCGATTGTTTGTAGTTCCATACAAAACGCCTCCCCTGTAATAGTATAGTACAGGAAAAAGAAAGGATAGTCAATGGAAAAATAGATTTTGGAATAGTATAATCTATAATAATAAAGCTTTGAAACGAGGTGTGCTGTAATGGAGTTTTATACGGCGTTTCATCAAAAACGGCCTGTTCGGCTCAGCGAGCCGACTCGGCTATTTGCGTGGGAGTCGCTGCACGGAAAATATGGCGATGAAGCAACAAAAACACCCGCAGTCAGCATGGACGGCGTGGCGGGATTCGCATCAATGACACCGCAGCAGCAATATAATAATGCGATTGCAAAAATTGCCGCCGATGCGCCGCTCCGTATCTGTGCGGCGGAAAAGGTCAGCGGCGCGGCAACGCTTGGCATGGCGATTGAGCATCTGGTTCCAGCTACTTTTCATGGCGAAAAGCTGTGGGGGAGCGTGAGCCACCTAACGCTGGGATTTTGGCGTGTCCTGCGGGAAGGAATCGACGCAATCGAGCAGCAGGTATTAGTGCGTCTTGCGGAGGAGGGCGACGATGCAAAGCGCGCGCAACTGACAGGGATGAAGTCCGTAATTGACGCGATGCGTATATGGCATAAAAGGTATGTGTCGGCACTAAAGGAGCGCGGCGCGGCGCATATCCATGCTTTGCTGCGTGTTCCGTTTGCGCCTGCGCAGAATTTTCATGAGGCGGTGCAAAGCCTGTGGTTCACGTTTGCTTTTATGCGACTGTGCGGGAATTGGCCCGGCATTGGACGGCTCGACGAGATGCTGGGTGGGTATTTAAAACAGGATTTAGAAACCGGTGTGCTCACGATAGGGGAAGCGCGGGAGATTCTTGCGAGTATGTTTATCAAAGGGTGCGAATGGATTCGCAGCGACGCGCCCGTTGGCTCCGGCGACGCGCAGCACTATCAAAATATTGTGCTGGCGGGAATCGACGCGGAAGGAAGCGAGGTCACAAACGAGGTGACCTACCTTGTACTCGATATCGTGGAGGAGTTAGGGATCAGCGACTTTCCAATCACGGTACGGGTATCGGATAAAACATCGCCGCGGCTGTTGACGCGCGTAGCAGAGGTGATGCGCCATGGCGGCGGAGTTGTTGCGGTGTATAATGAGCCGCTTATCATAGACAGTCTGACTCGGTTCGGATATTCTGTACCAGAGGCGCGCCGGTTCGCCAATGACGGCTGCTGGGAGGTGCAGGTTCCGGGAAAAACACTGTTTCACTATGTGCCGTTTGACGGCCTGCGGATTCTTTTGGACGATACGCTGCATGTATCAGACGAAACGCCGGTGCACTTTGACTCTATGGATACGCTCTATGCAGCGTTTAAAGAAAACCTAAGGACTGCTATGGAGCAGATTTACCACAATACTGTTGTCCGGTTTACGGGAAAGGAACCGGGCGCAATATGGGAGTGGAACGCGGCCGAAGATATTCCGTGTTCTGCGGTGTCGCTTTTGGAGGAAGGGTGTATCGAATCGGGCCGTTCCTATATCAACGGCGGCCCGGCCTATACGGTTATTTCGCCGCATATCGGCGGCGCGCCCGACGTTGGAAACAGCTTATATGCAATAGACCGGCTTGTCTTTCAAGAAAAAAAGGTGACCTTTGACCAACTGATGGATATCCTGCGCCACAATTGGGACGGAAACGAGGCGTTGCGGCAATATGCGCTGAACCGTTATACCTATTACGGCAATGACAACGATGAGGCGGACGCGTATACCGTTCGGGTTCTAAATGATTTTGCGGATTTGGTCGCGCCGCTCAATGGTCGCTGCCCCATCCTATTTCCGCCGGGCGTCAGCACCTTTGGACGGCAGCTTGAGTGGGCGCCGCAGCGCGCTGCAACGCCGTCCGGGCATAAACGCGGAGAAGTCCTGTCCGGAAACGCATCGCCGACACCGGGTACAGACACGGCGGGGGCGACAGCGGTCATCTGTTCCTACTGCAAGGCCGACTTGGGCCGTCAGGTCAATGGGGCCGCGCTTGACGTAAAGCTTTACCCCGCGACAGTACAGGGTGAAAACGGGACAGCCGCACTTGTTTCTCTAATCAAAGGGTTTGTCGCGTTAGGCGGGTTCTTTATGCAGTTGGATGTGCTCGACGCGGCTGCGCTGCGTGCGGCGCAGGAAAATCCCGCCGCGTATAAGACGCTGTCCGTACGCGTCTCGGGCTGGAACGCCCGGTTTGTTACACTAAATAAAGAGTGGCAGGATATGATTATAGCGCGCACAGCGCAGGAATTGTAGTGCGCTTCCGAAACGGGAAAGGGGGAAGTCTGCGATGGAGCTACTTGTTACAAAAATTCAACGCTTCAGCACGCACGACGGGCCGGGCGTACGGACGGTTGTGTTTTTGAAGGGGTGTCCTCTACGGTGCAAATGGTGCCACAACCCCGAAACGCAATTGGATAGGCCGCAGCTCTTTTTTTCACCGCAAAGCTGTATTGGCTGCAGCGCATGTATAGCAGCTTGCCCCACGGGGGCGCATCAATCAAACACTGACGGCAGTCACCGCTTTAATGTGTCAAAATGCTGCGGATGTTTGCGCTGTACGCGGGTATGTCCCACAGGCGCGTCTGAGCCGGTCGGCGTGGCGATGCAAGTGGAGCAAATTATAGAGCAGGTGCTGCGCGACCGGGCGTTTTATGGAAAGGACGGCGGACTTACGGTTTCGGGCGGCGAACCGATGCGGCAGGCGGAGGGGTGCCTTGCGCTTCTACGCGCAGCGAAGGAGGCGGGGCTGTCCACTGCGGTAGAGACCTGCGGCCACTTTGCAGAACAGTATGTTTCGGAGCTGGCGGCGCGGGCGGATTTGCTTTTGTGGGACTTCAAGGACGGCAATACGGCGCGTCACATGGCGTACACGGGCGTGTCCAACGAGCGGATTTTGCGTAATTTATACCTCGCCGGCCAAAGCGCGCGGCAAATTGTGCTGCGCTGTATTATGGTAAAAGGCGTAAACATGGACGAAGAACATTATAATGCAATTGCACGGGTTCAGCAAAAGCTGCGCGCCTGCACAGGTGTCGAGCTGATTCCGTATCATGCTTATGGCGGGTCGAAGATGGCACAGCTGGGATACCGCGACAATGGAAACAAAGACTGGATACCCGGCGAGCAGGCGCTGCGTGAGGCAAAGGCGGCACTGGAGCGGCTCGGCTGTGTTGTGATTGGGTGAGTATGCCGTTTAACCGGCACAAAAATAAAAGGGGAAGAAACAAATCTGTTTCTTCCCCTTTTGATTAATTTTGCTCTTTATGGTCGTTTTCACGAATTTCAACACGGCGGATTTTCCCGCTCGTCGTTTTCGGAAGCTCGTCGACAAACTCAATGATACGCGGATACTTATACGGCGCGGTCGCATGTTTTACATGGTCCTGCAATTCCTTTATGAGCGCGTCGCTCGGCTCATAGTCGCGCGTCAGCACGATTGTCGCCTTTACCACCTGCCCGCGGATTGGGTCGGGCGCGGCGGTAATAGCACATTCCAGAACGGAAGGATGCTCCATGAGTGCGCTTTCGACCTCGAACGGCCCAATACGGTAGCCGGAGCACTTAATTACGTCGTCGGCGCGGCCTACAAACCAGTAATATCCTTTGCTGTCACGCCAAACAATGTCGCCCGTGCGGTAAAACTTACCTCCAAGCTTTTCCTTCGTGCCCTCCGGGTCGTTAAACAGTGCAACGACGAGTCCGGCCGGCATATACTTATCAATGTCGCGTACGACAAGCTCGCCCTCTTCGCCGACGTCACATGAGTTGCCGTTCTCATCAATAATGTCAATGTTGTACAACGGCGACGGTTTCCCCATAGAGCCCGGAATCGGCGTAAAGCCGTCGTAATTTGCCAGCAGAACAGTCGACTCGCTCTGTCCGAAGCCTTCGCACATTTTAAGCCCGGTCAGTTCATACCACTTGTTATACACCTCCGGGTTGAGCGGCTCGCCCGCCGTACAGCAATGCTCGATAAACGATAAATCGTATTTCGTCAAATCCTCCTGTATGAGGAAGCGGAACACCGTCGGCGGCGCGCAAAACGTCGCCGGCTTGTACTTAACAAGCTTATCTAAAAACGTATGCGGTACAAATTTATCCATATCATAGGCAAAAATCCCCGCGCCGGAAATCCACTGCCCATAGATCTTGCCCCAGCCAAACTTCGCCCAGCCGGAGTCGGAGGAGGTCATATGGAGTTTATTGTCCTGTACCTTCTGCCAATATTTTGCGGTTACGATATGTCCGAGCGGATGGATATGGTTATGCGCAACCATTTTCGGCCAGCCGGTCGTGCCGCTTGTAAAGTAGGTCAAAAAGATTTCGTCGTTGTGCGTCGCGTCCTCGCCGGTCGGGCGGGGGAAATCTTCACTGAACTTACTAAGCTCTTGCTCTAAGCTGACCCAGCCTTCCCGCGCACCTGCTACGATGACCTTATGCTTTAGCGTTTGCGTATCCGGCGCAGCTGCGTCGACTTGGTCAAGAATATAAGCGTGGTCGCCGACCGCGACAATCGCCTTCACACCTGCCGCATTGACACGGTATTTGATGTCCTTTGCGGTGAGCTGCAGCGACGCGGGAATCAAAATTGCGCCGATTTTATGCAGCGCCGTCGCAAGGTACCAGTATTCATAGCGCTGGCGCAACAAAAACAAGACGCGATCGCCCTTTTTGATGCCGAGACTTTTGAAAAAGTTCGCCGCCTGATTGCTTAAGCGCTTGATATCAGCAAAGGTAAAAGTTTTTTCATTATCGTGGTCGTCGCACCACACGAGCGCGATTTTATCCTTATCATACTCCGCCCACGCATCTACAACGTCGTAGCCGAAGTTGAAATTTTCCGGTATATTCAATTTATAATTCTGTTTAAAATCCTCGTAAGAGTCAAACTCTATCCGTTCTAAAAATTTATGTAATAACATGTTTTCACACCTCGTCCAATTTTATTGCGCGATGATTGTCAAAAACTTTGCCGGTTTCCCATTCATCGCTTTTTGCCCATGCGGGAGCGTTGGATCAAAATAGATAGAGTCGCCCGCTTCAAGCACGACCGACTCGTCTCCGAATTCCACCATGACGGTGCCTTCGACGACGTAGTTAAACTCTTGACCCTCGTGGACGACGAGCTTGTGGTCCTTATCATCCGGCAGGACTGTGACCATAAGCGGTTCCATCATCTTGTGCATAAACTTATACGCAAGGCTTTCAAAATGATAGCCCGGATAACGGTCAATATTAATCCCCTTATCCTTCTTGACGACACAGTAGGTGTCGAGTTTCGGAGATTTGCCTGTCAGAATTTCGGTAAAGTCCACACCAAACTCGTTTGCAAGCTTATAAAGCACGCTAATCGGGATATCTGCGCCGCTTTCTTCGTAGTCCTTGTAGGTGTCGTATTCAACGCCTACAAGCTTTGCGACGGCGTGCCTGCTGTAACCGCTGATTTCGCGCAGTTCTTTAATTCTGCTTGCTACTTGCATGATTTCCTCTGACATAAAAACCTTCCTTTCTGCGCTCCAAACGGAGCCTCCGCCCGGGGCTTTGTATCATCTATTCAAACCATGCGGATGCTGCCCGCGCCCGTATGGCTGAAATAGCTTTTGATTTTAGATACATTTCAATAATATAATTCTATATTTTATACCATTTTCAAGCAAAAAACAATCGTTTTTATTTTATTTTACAATTCTAAGCAGGTTTCATTCGTTTTTTGCACCGTTTCCGGCAGGATTTGTACCCGCTTTCCGTGCCGCGTCGTACACCGCCAGTACTTTTTCCGGCTCGATATCGCCCATGATATTATGTACGGGACTGAATATGTAGCCGCCGCCCGGAGAAAACGTATGTACCAGCTCTGTTACGTTTTCACGGATTTCGTCTATTCCGCGCAGCGGCAGCACAGTTTGTGTATCCACACCGCCGCCCCAAAAGGTAATTTTTTCGCCAAACATTTGCTTGAGCATAGCCGGCTCCATATTGTCCGCCGAAATCTGCACTGGGCTGATGATGTCAATACCACAGTCGATGAGAGTAGAAATCAGCGGCGCAATACTGCCGCAGCAGTGCATAAAAATTTTATAGTCGCTGTTTTGGTGAATATAACTGCAAAGTTCGCCAAGCACCGGCGCAACGACCTCCTCGTATACGGCGGGATTTATAAGCGGGGCCTGCTGGCTGCCGAGGTCGCTCGTGACAAAAAGGCACTGGGCGTAGTGTTTAACGTGCTTTTGATATAGGTCAAATTTTTTCTTCTGGTCTTTTAGCTCTGCGGCGAGCTGCTGTTTGACTTTTTCCGGCTCAAGCATGATATCACAGAGCCAATTGATGTCCGAGTCGCGGAAAAAACCGGAAAACTTACCCGCGCCGATAAAGAGGTCGGTTTCGTCGTAAAGACGATTTGCGTCCTCTCCCAAACGGCGCATTTCCTCCTCGTATTCACAGTCATAAAAGCTGGGCCACCCGCCGTCAAAGAAGAAGCCGCCCGCCGGCATACGAAGCGTCGCCGTGGCACGCTGTGCCACATAGCTGCCGTCGGCCTGCTGTACGGGCTTCAGAGATGTGGGTATCGTAAAGGTATCGTCTCCGCGCACGGTCCATTTGTGCGTATCGTCCCACCGCGCCATTGCTCGAACACAGTCACAGCCCAGCTGTGACAGCACGTCGAGCTCGACGCGCGGCGTGAATTGAATCGGGTCGGCAATGACGATTTCATCTGTGTCAAGGCCGAGATATTTGCGAAGGTTATAGTAGGCAAACGCCGAAATGCCGGTCGAGGTATGCATTCCCAAATCAATGGGCGTCCGGTCGGTGGATTTGTGTTCAATTGCGCGCAGGACGCGTGTGCGTGAATTCATGAAACACCCTCCTGAGGATCTGAAATTTTAATAGTTTCATTGTATTCCATGCGTTTGTGTGTGTCAAGAAAAATACGTGATATATAACAGAACAAGAAAAATTTTGTAATACGCCTTGTCTTTCGGGTATCGATTCTATATAATATAAGTATTGCAAAGACAGGATAGGGCGGGGATATAGATGATTACAAAAGTGAAAAGCTGTGGCCTGTCGGGGCTTGCGGGCTATATCGTCGAGGTGGAGATTGACCTTGCGATGGGGATTCCGGCATTCGATATCGTGGGGCTGCCCGACGCGGCGGTCAAGGAGTCACGCGAGCGGGTGCGTGCCGCGGTAAAAAACTGCGGGTTCGCGTTCCCGTCGCGTCGGGTGATTATTAACCTTGCGCCCGCGCACATCAAAAAAGAGGGCTCCTTCTACGATTTGCCGATTGCGGTGTCGTTTTTGACTGGAACGGAACAGCTTGCGTTTGCAAACCCGCAGGACTATGTCTTTCTCGGCGAGTTGTCGCTGGACGGACGGCTGCGGCGGGCGGCGGGCGTACTGCCAATGGTGATGGCGGCGCGTGAAAACGGCGCAAAATACGCTGTTGTGCCGGCGGCGAACGCAGGTGAAGCCGCGGTTGTGAAGGGGATTGACGTGATCGGTATCGACAGCCTGACGCAGCTTTACGATCACCTGACGGGTAAGCATGTGCTTGCGCCGCACAAAATTGATATTGATTCGTATTTTCATATGCATAACAAAAGCGAGATAGACTTTTCCGAGGTAAAGGGCCAAGAAAACGTCAAGCGTGCGCTTGAGGTTGCGGCGGCGGGCAACCACAATATTTTAATGATTGGCAACCCGGGCAGCGGTAAGTCGATGATTGCGCAGCGGCTGCCGACGATTCTGCCGGATATGACGTTTGAAGAGGCGCTTGAAGTGACAAAAATCCACTCGATTGCGGGGACGCTGCCGGACGATGTGCCGCTTATCACAAGGCGTCCGTTCCGCCACCCGCACCATACGATTTCCGCCAACGGCCTATCCGGCGGCGGCCGGACGCCGAAACCGGGCGAGATTAGCCTTGCGCACAACGGGGTATTGTTTTTGGACGAGCTGCCGGAGTTTGATAAAAACGTGCTGGAGGTTCTGCGCCAGCCGCTCGAGGATGGGAGCGTAACAATTGCGCGGGTAAGCGCGACGCTGACATATCCGTGCAATGTGATGTTTGTCGCGTCGATGAATCCGTGCCGGTGCGGCTACTACGGCGACCCGAGCGGTCGGTGCCACTGCAGTGAGTCGCAGATTGCGAGCTATCTTGGGCGCGTGAGCGGGCCGCTGCTCGACCGCATTGATTTGCATATTGAGGTCGCGCCCGTACAGTATAAGGATTTGGAAAACGATACGCCCGCAGAGCGGTCGGCCGATATTAAAAAGCGCGTCGACGCGGCACGGCAGATTCAGAGCGAGCGGTACAAGGACTACAATATCTTTTCCAATTCACAGCTTACGCCCGCCATGCTCGGCATTTTCTGTAAGCTCGGCCCGCAGGAGCGGACGATTATACAGGGGGCGTTTGACCGGCTCGGCCTCAGTGCGCGGGCGTATAATCGGATTTTAAAGGTGTCGCGCACAATTGCTGACTTAGACGGCAGCGAGAATATACAGGCAAAGCATATTGCGGAGGCGATTCAGTTCCGCAGTTTAGACCGGAAATTTTGGAATTAATTTATATGGAAAGAGGACGATACAGATGAAATTAGGCGTAATTGGGGCAGGAAATATGGCAAGCGCGATTGTGCGCGGCGTTGCCGCGTCGGGAAAAGTCGCTACAGGAGATATTTGGGTATCCGATTTGGACACGGTAAAGCTGGGCGCGCTCGCTGAGGTGGGCGTACATACGTCAACGGAGAACACGGATGTGTATAAAAACAGTGATACAATTATTTTTGCGGTAAAGCCGAATATTTACCCTATTGTTTTAAAAGAAGCGGCGCA
>URQR01000014.1 GCA_900550065.1 uncultured Eubacteriales bacterium
AAAAGGGGAAGGTTGACTGCCTAACGCTTGGAATTGTCACGGACTTTACGGTGCATCCGTTCTGGGAGGAAACGAGCCTTGACTACTATGTAACGGCGAGCCGGCTTTTAAATTTACAGCTTGAGAAAAAAGGAATTAGCAAAAAGAAAGCGCTGCCGGTCGGTATCCCGATTCATCCGAAATTTGGGAAAAGCATCCCGAAAGAGGAGGCGCGCGCCGCGCTGCGCATAGCAGATAAGCAGACCATCCTCGTTATTATGGGCTCGATGGGTTATGGGCATATTATGAAGGAACTGTTAAAGCTCGACGAGATGCGGGGCGACTTTCAAATCTTGTGTGTTTGTGGGAACAATAAACGCCTGCGCACGCTCGTGAGTGGGCATACGTGGAAAAAGAAGATGCATGTATATGGTTACGTCGACAATGTCGACGTGATGATGGACGCGGCGGACGTGATAGTGACAAAGCCCGGCGGGCTGACCACTTCGGAGTTTCTGGCAAAGGGGCTGCCGGCGATTGTGTTGGATCCCATTCCGGGGCAGGAGGACCGCAATGTAGAGTTTTTGCTCAATAACGGCCTTGCGATTAAGGTGAGTGAAACGTTCCCGATTGACGAAGCGGTGTACCAGCTTTTACTGCATGAATGGCGGCTCGAGCTGCTCAGTACGGCGGCAAAATTTATGGGAAAACCGGACGCGGCGGCCGACATTTGCAGCTTTGTGATGGAGGCGTGCGAACAGAAGACAGATGCGGAAAACGATTTAAACGGATAAAGACAGGAGGGCGGCGGATGTTTGGCAGGGCAAAACGAAGCACATGCGGCGCGGTGGTCGTTGCTGCTGGCAGTGGGACGCGGATGCGGCTCGGCGCGGATAAAAGCGGTACGCCTATCAATAAGGTGTTTTTGGAGGTGGGCGGTATGCCCATCCTTGCACATACGCTGCGTGCGTTTGAAAGCTGCCGCAGCATCGACGAAATCGTCGTTGTAACGCGCGAGTGCGATATCCCGCTTTGTAAACAGCTTGCGGACGAATTCGGAATTACAAAGCTTACAAATATTGTCTGCGGCGGCGCAACGCGGCAGGAATCGGTCAGAATTGGACTTGCGGAGCTTGGCGAGGGATGTTATCTTGCGGCAATACACGACGGGGCGCGCTGTCTTGTCCGGCCGGAGGATATCGCAGCGGCAGCTGCGGCGGCGGACGAGTCGGGGGCCGCGAGCCTTGGCGTTTTGTGCAGCGACAGTTTAAAGCGCGTCGACGAAAATGGAATGATAACCGAAGATATTGACCGTACACTCGCCTATCGGGTGCAGACACCGCAGGTGTTTGTCAGAGAACAGATTATTGCGGCGCACGAGCTGGCGGCGGCGGACGGGTTTATGGCGACGGACGACTGCGGCGTGGCGCAGCATGCGGGTATCCGGGTCCGGATGGTGGACGCGGCGGGCTATAATATTAAGATTACAACACCGGACGACCTCGAGCTGGCGCGGGCGCTGCTCGGCGGCGAAGAGGGATAGGCATTGACCATTAAGAATATTGTCTACAGTATAAATTTTTAAGGAGAGAAGAAGCGTATGATACGGGTTGGACACGGCATGGACGTGCATAAACTCACAGAGGGGAGAAAATTGATTCTTTGCGGCGTGGAAATCCCATATGAAAAGGGTCTGCTGGGCCACTCCGACGCAGACGTGGCGCTGCATGCACTAATGGACGCAATGCTCGGCGCGGTTGCGCTCGGCGACATTGGGGCGCATTTCCCTGACACGGATGCGGCGTTTGCCGGCGCGGACAGCATGGCGCTGTTAGAGCGTGTTGTCGTAATGGCGGAGGACATCGGCTATGTGCTCGGCAACGCGGATATTACGATTGTGGCGCAGGCGCCGAAGCTGGCGCCGTACATTGAGCAGATGCGTGAAAATATCAGCACAGTCTGTGGCACGGATATCAGCGATGTAAACGTTAAGGCGACGACGACAGAGGGGCTCGGCTTTGAGGGGCAGGGACAGGGAATCAGCGCGCACGCGGTTGTGCTGCTCTATAAAAATGAGGAGTTTTTGCCCGGCGAGGTCTAAGAGAACAAACGGATTGCAATAGCGGATGTCCGACAAGAGAAAGGGGTATTTTGTGTGCGTGAAACCTACAAAAGATTACTGTGCCTGATAACGGCGATAGCGGTCATATCCGGCTTATTTCCCGCCTATGCGGCGGATGTCGCGGGCAACGGCGTGAGCGCGCCGCCGGTATATAGTACTGATACACTGATAGAATTTGAGGACGGCTATATTCAAAACGGCGCTGTACAAATCCGCCCCAGCAGAACGTCGAGCGGCGGAAAGTGCACAACTGTACAGTCCGGCGGGCGGCTTGACAATCCGCCCAGTAGCCATACGCCGGATATTTCTTATAAAATCAATATTCCGTCTGCCGGAACGTATTATATCTATATGCGATATAATGCGGCAAATGACGGCAGCGACTCTTTATATGTCCGCTGGAACGGTGGAAATTATGTATATTCGGGGGTAAAGGAAACGAAAAATGAGTGGGGCTGGACGACGCTGACGGGTAAGGGGACGAGCTTTACCGCAAACGCGGCGGGCGTTTATACGCTTGATTTTTTGCACAGGGAGCCGGGTCTGATTACTGACGCGTTTTTTGTTACGAAAAACCCAAAAGCGATTGACACGGAGGCTGTGGAGAGCGAAATTGGGAATTCACAGTCCGGCTCGCCGGAATTTGCTCTAAACAGCAAGGCGGAGACGTTTGACCTACAGGATGGATTTGCCCTTTTTGAGGCGGAGGATACGACGTTTGACACGGCATTATTTCAGAAAGAAACCGAACAGACGGGTGCGTCCGGCGGGAGCTACATAGCGCCATCTAAGGCGTACCAGTCGGGCGCGCCGGCGCAGAGCGCGTTTGGTATGGAATTTAACTTCAATGTCGATGTGAGCGCGCCAATCTATTCCGTATGGATGCGCGTTTGTATTCCGAGCACGGGAAGCGACTCGATGTGGATGTCGCTTGACGGCGGGAACTACAAAATGGCGAACAGTTATGACTATAATAAGTCGGACGGCGGGCAGTTTGTGTGGCGCAGGGTCGCGACATACAACGGACTTACCGCCGGGACGAAGCACAACTTCCGGTTTTACCCGCGCGAGGCGTGGAGTAAAATTGATATGATATTGATTACAAATAGGAGTAATGCTGTGCCGAGCGGTATGGGAGAGTTTGAGGAGTTGCAACTTCCGGCAGACCAATACCCGGCGCCGCCCATTCTGCCGGAGAAGGGGCAGCATCCGCGCCTGTACCTTACAGAAGCGGATATCCCGACACTGAAGGAAAATATGAATAAGCCGCAGAACGCAAAAGCAAAAAGTGAATTTGAGGCTCTGTTGGCAAAGGAAACAGACGGCAGACTGGGCGAATCGCTGATGGACAGCTATACGAATTACGATTCATCAACAATGGCGATTATTGAGGCGTATGCTTACAAATATGCGCTGGACAAAGACCGCGCTTACGGCTTAAAGGCGAAAAACGCCATATTGAATTTCATGTCCACGGTGACATTTGACCAAAACCAGCAGGATATTACGCGCCAGATGGGCCATGCGATTTTTTTGGGCGCGCAGGTGTACGATTGGTGCTATGACCTGTTTGAGCCGCGGGAGCGGCAGGCAGTCATCGATAAATGTGAAGAAATCGCTATGCAGATGGAGGTTGGCTACCCGCCCGACGGGCAGGGGGCGGTCTGCGGCCACGGCGGCGAGGCACAGATTATGCGCGACCTGCTCGGCTTTGCGATTGCAACCTACGATGAGCGGCCGGACATCTATAACTTTGTGGCGGGACGGTTTTTCTCTGAGTTTATAGAGACGCGCAATTACTGGTATGAGTCCGGCACGCACCATCAGGGCGATGCATACGGCAGTTACCGCTACTACTGGGAGGTCGTGGCGCAGGAAATGATTTACCGCATGACGGGCGGCGATACGGCGGGCGGCGTAAAGGTATTTAACGATACACAAGCGGACGTGCCGTACTTTTGGATTTACTCGCGCAGGCCGGACGGACAGGTACTGCGCACGGGCGACTGTTATAATGAGAGTACCCGGCGCGGCAGCTATTGGACGCCGTACACCAATCCATTGTTTTTGTCGGCAAACTTCTACGGCGACGCAATTTTGAAGGGCGAATATGAAATTGAAAATCCAAGCGGTGCATTTTCATATGGTACAGCGCCGTGCTCGCCGGTTATATACCTGCTGTTTAATGACCCGGACCTTACAGCGCAGCAGGACAAGGCAAATCTGCCGCTGACGCGCTACTTTGGCTCGCCGAACGGTATGATGATTGCGCGCACGGGCTGGGACGTGAATGCTGCCGCGCCGGCGCAGAGCGGCGACGTTGTAGCGATGATGAAAATCGGCGAGCGGTGGGGGGCGAACCACCACCATCTTGACGCGGGCAGCTTCCAGCTTTACTATAAAGGTATCCTTGCGTCGGAGTCAGGCTTTTATGAATCCTACGGCTCCTATCACGACCAGAATTATAACAAGGCGTCGATTGCGCACAATGTGCTGACAATCTACGACCCGAATGAGAAATTTAATGCGTATAACGGAAAAGACAACAAAGGGAACGCGGTCAGCTTCCCGAATGGCGTCAATGACGGCGGCCAGCGGCGGCCGGGCGGCGAGCCAGCGACGATGGAAACATGGATGAAGTCTGACTACGAAACGGGCAAGGTGCTCGACCATGCATTCGGGCCGGACGAGAATTCGCCGGAATATACGTACATTAAGGGCGACATTACAAAAGCGTATGGCGGGAGCGGAAGCGGCAAGGTGTCCAATGTGACCCGCGCGATGGCATTTCTGCCGCTCGAAGACGACAATTATCCTGCGATGATGGTTATCATGGATAAGGTTACGTCGACAAATCCGTCGTTTAAGAAGAAATGGCTTTTGCATACGCAGCAGGAGCCGCAGATAGACGGAACAACTTCCGTTGTAAAGCGCGATACTGACGGATATAACGGAAAATTAACGGTGCAGACACTTTTGCCGGAAAACGCGTCCGTAACGAAAATCGGCGGTGAAGGCAAGCAGTTCTGGGTCGGCAATCAGGCCGGGGACTTTGAAAACGACGGCAATAATTTTGCTTTAAGCTCTGTGCCGGGGCCGGATTCCGCAGTAGAGGCCGGTTGGGGCAGAATTGAGGTATCACCCTCGGCGGCGCGTCTGTCCGACACGTTTTTAAATGTGCTTGCTGTGTCGGAGGCGGACAATACGGCGCGGCCGCTCGACTCGAAGCTGCTGCGCGGCGAAAATGTGGTAGGCGTACAGGCGGCGGGCAAGGCGCTGCTGTTTGCCGACACGGATACGCCGTCTGCTGAGAAAAACCGAATAGCAAATAGAGCGTCGTTCACACTGGCGGGTGATGCGCCGCTCGATATCCTTATCATGGGCGTAAAGGCGGGGACGTGGCGCGTCAGCGCAAACGGCGAGACAAAGACGTATACGGCAACGGAGGACGGCGGTACGCTGTATTTTGCGGGCGGCGCGGGCGACTATACGCTGGCCTATGGCGGAGACGGCTATGCGGCGCAGATAGCGGCGGCGGAAGCAAGCAAAAGCGGCGCGTCGTATACGGTCAGTGCGACGCTTGCCGGCAGCTATGCGGATACGAGCGTAGCTGTGGCGGCTTATGACGCAGGCGGACGCCTTCTGGCGATTCGAAAGCAGGCGTGTACGGCGCAGGCGGATTATCGCTTCTCATTTTCAGAGGCGGAGCTTTCTGGCCTGTCGGAGTTTAAGCTGTTTTTGTGGGATAACCGCGGCGTTGCGCTGCCGGCGGCAAAGAGCCGGACGATTCCGTCTGTGGAGATAAAACAGAAATAAAAAAATTGTATAAAGGGGCGGACGTCGCCCCTTTTTTGTGTTTTTGCTTCATGAGAATTGTTTTACAAAATGCATAAAACAGGATAAAAATGGGGACGCTGAACGGTGAGATTTTTTGCAAAATGGAACAGAATCGTTTTGACGCAGCCACCTTTGTAAAAAAATGTGCAAAATGCTTGACAATGCTTGACAAAGCTGATAAACTACAATAGTCTGGAAAAAATAATGCGGTATTTTACCCATTATCCGGCGAAAGAAAGAACAATTGATTACGGGCAACAAGGATTTACGGAGGTAAATATGCTGAATCAATTAAAGGATGGCCCGGCTCACGTCGGGCTGAAGCAGTCGAAACGGGCTTTGCAGGAGGGCAATGTGGCGAAGGCTTTTGTCGCCGAGGATGCCGACCCTCACGTCACGCGCGCCTTTGTGGCGGAATGTGCTGCTGCGGGGGTGGAGGTAGACTATGTTGACAGTATGCTCCGGCTCGGCCATGCGGCGGGGATTGACCGCGGCGCGGCGGTAGCTGTCGTTTTGAAGCAGTAATACCATTCGATATAGGGACAGGCCGCGTCGTGCGGCGCGTCTTTATATAAATATGAGTTTTGAGGAAAGGAGGAAACACAAAGAATGCCTACATTTAACCAATTAGTAAGAAAAGGCAGACAGGACAAGAACTTTAAGTCGAAGGCGCCGGCGCTCCAAAAGGGATTAAACTCTCTGCGCAAAAAGGCGACGGATCAGAGCGCACCGCAGAAGCGCGGCGTTTGTACCTCTGTTCGTACGCTGACGCCGAAGAAGCCGAACTCGGCGCTTAGAAAGGTTGCCAGAGTACGTCTTACAAACGGCATTGAAGTAACCGCCTATATCCCGGGTATCGGCCACAACTTGCAGGAACACAGCGTTGTGCTGATTGAGGGCGGCAGGGTACGTGACCTTCCTGGTACGCGTTACCACATTATCCGCGGTACGCTGGATGCACAGGGCGTTGCAAACCGTATGCAGGCGAGAAGCCGCTATGGTGCAAAGAAGCCGAAAGCGAAGTAATACATGGGTATGGAACCATATGCTATGTAGCTTTGCCAAAAATCACAAATCGAATAAAGTGTGCGGCTACGACGCGCAGACCTGTGCTTTTTAGCAAGGCTGTATAGATAGATTGTAGATGCGCGCTGACGGCGGATATAGATGCCGCCGAGTACCTGTGATTTTATGATGAATCATGAAGGAGGGAAGAAAAGTGCCAAGAAGAGGTTTTATAGCAAAGAGAGAGGTTCTGGCTGACCCGCTTTACAACAGTGTTGTTGTAACGAAGCTGATCAACAATATTATGTTAGACGGCAAGCGCGGCGTTGCGCAGAGAATCGTATACGATGCGTTTGAAATCATCGCGGAAAAGACGGGCAAGGACGCGCTCGAAGTGTTCGAGCAGGCGCTGGAAAACATTATGCCGGTGCTCGAGGTTAAGGCAAGACGTGTCGGCGGCGCAAACTATCAGGTGCCGATCGAGGTTCGCCCTGACAGAAGGCAGACGCTGGGTCTTAGATGGCTCACGCTCTATGCGCGTCAGCGCGGCGAGCGGACGATGCGCGAGCGTCTCGCAAATGAAATCATGGACGCAGTCAATGGAACAGGCGGCGCTGTGAAAAAACGCGAAGATACACACAAAATGGCGGAAGCAAACAAAGCGTTTGCTCACTTCCGTTGGTAATTTAAACTTTAACAATTACGAAAGACCGATACTAAAAATTGCGTAAGCGCTATTTTTAGAGGAAAGGAGGAACATTCGCTTGGCAAGAGAATTTTCACTTGAAAAAACAAGAAATATAGGCATTATGGCGCACATTGACGCCGGTAAGACGACGACGACGGAGCGTATCCTGTTCTACACGGGACGCGTACACAAAATCGGCGAAACGCACGAAGGCGCGGCGACGATGGACTGGATGGAGCAGGAGCAGGAGCGTGGTATCACGATTACATCTGCTGCTACGACGGCACAGTGGAAGGGCCATAGAATCAATATCATAGATACGCCGGGGCACGTTGACTTCACGGTTGAGGTTGAGCGTTCGCTGCGCGTACTTGACGGTTCTGTTACTGTATTCTGTGCAAAGGGCGGCGTTGAGCCGCAGTCGGAAACCGTATGGCGTCAGGCCGACAAGTACGGCGTACCGCGTATGGCGTTTGTCAACAAAATGGATATCATGGGCGCAGACTTTTACAACGTTGTGCAGATGATGCTCGACCGTTTAAAGTGTAACGCGGTTCCGATTCAGCTTCCGATTGGTGCGGAGGCGGACTATAAGGGCCATATCGACCTGATTAACATGAAGGCGCACGTTTACTATGACGATCTCGGTAAGGACGAGCGTATTGAAGAGATTCCGGACGACATGAAGGAGCTGGCGGAGAAGTATCACGCAGAGCTGATTGAAAAAGTTGCGGAATGTGACGAATCGCTGATGGAGAAGTATTTCGAGGGCGAGGAGCTCACGGAAAAGGAAATTAAGAAGACAATCCGTAAGGCGACGATTGCGAACGAGTTCGTACCGGTACTTTGCGGTACGGCTTATAGAAATAAGGGCGTGCAGGACCTGCTCGACGCTGTAATTGACTTTATGCCTGCGCCGATTGATATTCCGGCGATTAAGGGCATGAACCCGGACACAGAGGAGGAAGACGAGCGTCCGTCTGACGACAACGCGCCGTTTAGCGCGCTGGCGTTTAAGATTGCGACAGACCCGTTTGTTGGTAAACTCGCGTTCTTCCGCGTATATTCCGGTACGCTTAACTCCGGTTCCTACGTGTTGAACTCCGTAAAGGGCAACCGCGAGAGAATGGGCCGTATTTTGCAGATGCACGCAAACCACCGCGAAGATATCACGACGGTTTACGCGGGCGATATCGCTGCTGCGGTAGGACTCAAAAACACGACGACGGGCGACACGCTCTGTGACGAGGATCATCCGATTATCCTCGAGAGCATGGAGTTCCCGGAGCCGGTTATCCGTGTTGCAATTGAGCCGAAAACAAAGGCTGGTCAGGAAAAGATGGGTATTGCGCTGGCGAAGTTAGCGGAAGAAGACCCGACATTCCAGACGTATACGGACGAGGAAACAGGCCAGACGATTATTGCCGGCATGGGCGAGCTGCACCTTGAGATTATCGTTGACAGACTGCTGCGCGAGTTTAAGGTTGAAGCAAACGTTGGTAAGCCGCAGGTTTCCTACAAAGAGACGATTACAAAGACGGTCGAGGTCGACCACAAGTATGCAAGACAGTCGGGCGGACGCGGTCAGTATGGTCACGTTGTGATCACGGTAGAGCCGCTTGAGCCGGGTCAGGGCTACGAATTTGTAAACGAAATCGTCGGCGGTGTTATCCCGAAGGAATACATCCCGGCTGTTGACCAAGGTATCCAGGGCGCAATGCTGTCCGGTGTACTGGCTGGTTATAACGTGGTTGACGTTCGCGTAAGACTGACATACGGTTCTTACCACGAAGTCGACTCTTCGGAAATGGCGTTTAAAATCGCTGGTTCTATGGCGTTTAAAGAGGCTTGCCGTAAGGCAAACCCTGTGCTCAAGGAGCCTGTGATGAAGGTTGTTGTTATCGTACCGGAGGAATACATGGGCGACGTTATGGGCGACTTAAACTCGAGACGTGGTCTGATTCAGGGTATGGAAGCACGCCCGGGCGCACAGGCGATCACGGCGTTTGTACCGCTCGGTGAGATGTTTGGTTACGCGACAGAGCTGCGCAGCCGCACACAGGGCCGCGGCCAGTACACGATGGAGCCGAGCCACTACGAGCAGGTGCCGAAGAGCATTCAGGAGGAGATTATCTCCTCGCGCGCGAAGAAGAGCGAGTAAGAAATATATTTGTTCATAAAAAAACTCTTGATTTTTTTTGAGAGTATAGTAAAATAATAGTAAACCCATTTATATTTATAAAGGAGGAACACAAACAATGGCAAAGGAAAAATTTGAGAGAAATAAACCCCATGTCAACATTGGTACAATCGGTCACGTTGACCATGGTAAGACATCTCTGACAGCTGCTATCACGAAGGTATTGGCTATGCAGGGTAAAGCGCAGTATGAAGCGTATGACATGATTGATAAGGCGCCGGAAGAAAGAGAAAGAGGTATCACGATTTCGACCGCGCACGTTGAGTATGAGACTGACAAGCGTCACTACGCACACGTTGACTGCCCTGGGCATGCCGACTACGTTAAGAACATGATCACAGGTGCTGCGCAGATGGACGGCGCAATCCTCGTTGTATCGGCTGCTGACGGCCCGATGCCGCAGACGAGAGAGCATATCCTTCTTTCCCGTCAGGTTGGTGTTCCGTACATTGTTGTATTCATGAACAAGGCTGACCAGGTTGACGATCCGGAGCTGCTTGAGCTCGTTGAGATGGAAATCCGTGAGCTTCTGACAGAGTATGAATTCCCGGGTGACGATATTCCGATTATCACGGGTTCTGCTCTCGTAGCGCTCGAGTCTACTTCTACAGACCCGAATGCACCGGAGTATGAATGCATTCATAAGCTGATGGATGCGGTTGATGAGTACATCCCGACACCGGACAGAAAGAGCGATCTTCCGTTCTTGATGCCGATCGAGGATATCTTCTCTATCACGGGCCGTGGTACGGTTGCTACGGGTAGAGTTGAGAGAGGCCAGCTTAAGGTTTCCGAGGAAGTTGAAATCGTTGGTCTGACAGATGAGAGAAGAAAAGTTGTTGTAACGGGTATCGAGATGTTCAGAAAGCTCCTCGACTATGCAGAAGCTGGCGATAACATCGGCGCACTGCTCCGTGGCGTACAGAGAACGGAAATCGAAAGAGGCCAGGTTCTCGCAAAGCCGGGCACGATTAACCCGCACACGAAGTTTAAGGGCGAGGTTTACGTTCTGTCCAAGGAAGAAGGCGGCCGTCATACACCGTTCTTCAACAACTATCGTCCGCAGTTCTATTTCAGAACAACTGACGTAACAGGCGTTATTGCACTGCCGGATGGCGTTGAAATGTGCATGCCTGGCGATAACGTTTCGATTTCGGTTGAACTTATTACGCCAATCGCTATCGAAGAGGGTCTGCGTTTCGCTATCCGTGAGGGTGGCAGAACGGTAGGTTCGGGCGTTGTTTCTTCTGTTGAAAGCTAATTAAACCCTTCAATAAAAAGAGGATGCAATTTTGCATCCTCTTTCTTTTTTTGTGTACAAATTCTATTTTTTATTGATTTTCTTTTCAATCGCCGCTTCTTGCGTATTAATATCGTATATCATTTTCGGGTCAAACTTATATTTCCGCCCATAGGTGAGCAGGCCGTTGACCTCCTGTTCTACGTCGTAGAGCTGCGTATAGCAGAAGCCGAGCATATTCTCGTTTTGCAGCAGCGCCTCTGTCAGCGCCTGATAGCGCGCGAAAAACTCCTCCCGCGTTTTGGGCGCGTTACCATAGCCCCAACCGGCCGATTCATCCTCCGGCCACTTGATACCGCCGTATTCGCTCACGAAATACGGTTCGCCGCGATAGGTTTGCCGATCGGGAAAGGTTTCGTAGAGTTTTCCGTCTGCATATCGCTCCTGATAGATTGCGCCGTCCTGCTCATAGTCATGGATATCGTAAATATCGGTTACAACATGGTAGTTTCCGCTTGTATCAATGACCGGACGCGTGCTGTCCACGGCTTTTGTCGCGCGATAGACGGTTTCCAATACAAGATTATCCTGACGTACGTTGCCGCGTCTATGGTCGTCCCATGTTTCATTAAATGGGCACCATCCAATGATAGAGGGATGGCTGTAGTCGCGTTCCACGGCTTCGAGCCACTCGGGCAAAAAGTTTTTGATTCCGTCGCCATTTGCGATGTTAAGGCACCAGTTTGCGTGCTCGCCCCAAACGAGATACCCAAGTTTGTCGGCCCAGTATAAGAACCGCGGCTCGAAAATCTTTTCGTGTAAGCGTGCGCCGTTGAAGCCAAAGGACATGGACAGTTCAATGTCCTTTTTTAATGCCGCGTCTGTCGGCGCGGTATAGATTCCATCCGGGTAGAAGCCTTGGTCGAGTACCCACCGGCCGAATACGGCCCGGCCGTTTAAGAGGAAAGCACCGTCTTTGAGCCCGACGCTGCGCAGGCCGAAGTAGCTCTCTGCCGTGTCTACTGTTACGCCGCCGTCGACAAGCGTAACCGCTACGTCGTACAGATTCCCCTGCCCAACGTCCCAGAGGTGTGTCTCGCTCAAATGGATGGGTAAGCACACGGAAAAAGAACCGACTGTGCCGGCAGCTTCTCCAACCTTCTTCCCTGCAAATGAAACCTCCGCTTTTACACAGCACCCAATGGTATCCGCAGATGTTTTTACCTCAAGCAATACGGACGAATTTTCCGCGTCCGGCGTAGCTTTTATGTTTGTAATATACTTTTTGTTCACGGCCTCTAACCACACCGTCTGCCAAATACCGGTCGTGCGCGTATAGGAGCATGCGTGGGAGTAGTAAAGCTCCGATTGCTTACCGCCCGGCTGCGCGCCGCTGCGCACATCGTCCTTTGCAGCCACAACGATGCTGTTTTCCCCTGCTTGCAGATGGGCCGTAATGTCAAAGCAAAACGAGCTGTAGCCGCCGCGGTGCTCGCCGGCCTTTTGACCATTTATCCAAACGGTGGTATGGTAATCCACTGCGCCGAAGTGCAGAAGCACCCGCTTCCCTGTCCAGCCATCGGGCAGTGTGACGCTGCGTTTGTACCATACACATGCCATAAAGCCCTTATGCCCGATGCCGGACAGGTCGCTTTCCGGACAGAAGGGGACGGTAATTTCCTGCGTAAAATTGTCCCGCTTGTAGTATTCGCGGTCGAAGCCCTCTACACCATTGTCAATTTCAAACTGCCACGTTCCGTTTAAGTTCATCCAGTCGCTCCGCACGAGCTGCGGGCGCGGATACTCCGGCCGTGGTATCGCTTGCTTTGCAATGCTCATATGAATCCCTGCTTTCTATTATGGTTTTCTATGCCCATTATACTGTCACGGCGCAGAAAAACAATGGCTTTTTCTCTTAAATAATTGACTTTTTCTCTTGTGTTGTGTAAACTATAAAGGGAGGGAACGATATGAAAGTGACGCGAATCCGGCACGCATGGCCGGAGCAGAAGGGGTTCTTTTTAGAGCGGCCCCGCGGCGCGGGGGAGTATATACTGCTGCATTTTTGGCAGCCGATGCATCTGCTGTGCGGCGGAGAAATGCTTGTAACGAAGCCGGATGCGTGCGTTATTTTTTCGCCGGACACGCCTCAGAAGTTTTATAATGACACGCACGATATGGTTCATGACTGGATTCATATTACGGGTGACGCGGCCGAGGCACTCGACAGCTATGGCCTTAGGCCGGACCGGATTTACTATCCGGAAAATTGCGGTTTTATTACGGAAATCGTGCGAGAGATGGAAACAGAGTTTTTTGCGTGTAATTTGTATTATGAACGCTTGCTTGATACGAAGCTGCACGAGCTGTTTGCAAAAATTTCCCGCCACGTTGTGCAGAAGTGCACAGGGGTGCTGGTTGACCCGGCGGTGGCGGAGAGCCTGAAGGCGCTGCGGCAGTCGCTTTTTTCTTCGCTGGAGGAGGAAATCAGCGTACCGCAGATGGCGCGGCGGGTTGGGCTCAGCGAGTCACGCTTCTATGTGCTGTATAAATCTCTGTTTGGCATTGCGCCAATGCGCGATATTATCTATGCGCGCATAGAACGCGCGAAGAACCTTCTTTCTGCGCGCACCTATTCGGTCAGTGAAGTTGCAAAGTTAGCGGGATATACGAATGAGTACCATTTTATCCGGCAGTTTAAAAAGGTGGCGGGCGTCACACCGGGACAGTATATGCGGTAAAATAGGCTCAAAAACGGAGCTTTTGAGCCATTTAAAAGAAACCGCTGTCGGGGCACCGCCCTTCCTCCTGCTGCGCAGGAACGCGCTCTCTTTGGGATTGTGTGATATTTGCGGTAAAACGCAGATGAAATAGCGCATATTATTTTGTATTTTCTTGCCAAACCGAAGAAAATAAACTATGTGTGAAATTTTACTTGACATTTTTCGTAAACTTTGTTATTATAAAAACGAACAGACAAGGGCGTCTACTTCAGATGCTTTTGTCTGCTTTTTTATTGCTAAGTGTATTTCCCGGGAAGGGAAGGAGTTAAATAAGGAGGCAACCGTCATGGACAAAATTGATCTTAAAATTTTAGATATCCTGCAAAAGAATGCGCGCACGTCGCTCAAGCAGATTGCAAGCGAGGTGTTTTTGTCGTCGCCCGCGACCTCGGCGCGGATTGAAAAGCTGGAGCAAGAAGGAATTATTGCCGGATACAGCGCAACTATCGACCGGCAGAAACTGGGCTACCATATCACGGCGTTTATTAACCTTGAGATGCAGCCGGCGCAGAAGCCCGCTTTCTACCCCTTTATCACAGGCTGCCCAAATGTGCTGGAATGCAATTGCGTGACGGGACAGTACTCCATGCTGATTAAGGTGGCGTTTCCCAGCACGCAGGAGCTGGACGCGTTTATCGGCCAGCTTCAAAAATTCGGCAACACGAAGACGCAGATTGTTTTTTCCACGGCTGTCGAGGCGCGCGGGATATACTTAGGAAGTCCGGAAGAATAGTACATATGAAAAAACCGCCGGCGTATGCCGGCGGTCTTGACTTTTTATTCAATAATATCGCAAAGATTATTCGAAAATGCAATCGGATCTTCTACTGTCAGGCCCTCAATCAGCAGCGCACTGTTGTAGAGCACATCCGCATATTTTTTGAGTCTGTCCTTGTCGCTCTCGTAAAGCATTTTGAGCTTTTCAAAAATTGGGTGATTGATGTTTAGCTCAAGGACGCGCTGCGCCTTGACCTTCTGGTCGTTCGGCATCGCGTTTAACACTTTTTCCATTTCAAGCGACAAATCGCCTGCGCTCGAGATACAGACCGGATGCGACTTCAGCCGTGTTGTCGCCTTGACCTCGGTCACCTTGTCGCCGAGCGTTTCCTTCAAAAAGCCGAACAAATCCTTGTTTTCTTCCTTTGTTTCGGTTTCGGCCTTGCTGTCCTCCTCTGAGCCGACGTCTAAGTCGCTGCTCGACACGGACTTAAATTCTTTTTCTGCAAAGCTTCCTAATACTTTGATTGCAAACTCGTCCACATCCTCGGTCAAATAGAGAATTTCGTACCCTTTTTCTTTAATCAGCTCCGTCTGCGGCAGCCGGTCGGCTTTTTCAATCGTCTCGCCCGTCGCATAGTAGATGTACTTTTGTTCTTCTGCCATACGCGAAACATATTCTTCAAGCGTTACGTTCTTTTGCTCTTTTGACGAATAGAACAAAAGCAAATCCTTCAAGAAATCCTTATCCGCGCCGTAGTTGTCGTATACGCCGAACTTGAGCGGGCGGGAAAAAGCACTATAGAATTTTTCGTACGTTTGGCGGTCGTTTTTGAGCATCGCAGCGAGCTCGTTTTTAATCTTCTTTTTAATATTTGCCGCAATCGACTTGAGCTGGCGGTCGTGCTGAAGCACTTCGCGCGAAATGTTGAGCGACAAATCGGACGAGTCGACAAGCCCCTTTACAAAACCAAAGTAATCCGGCAGCAGGTCGGCGCATTTGTCCATAATAAGCACGCCGTTCGAGTAGAGCTGTAAGCCTCTTTCAAATTCTTTTGTGTAATAGTCGAACGGCGCGCGCGACGGTATATACAAAAGCGCCGTATAACTGATAATTCCGTCCGCGCTCGTATGAATCGTCTTGAGCGGGTTTTCAAAGTCATAAAACTTTTCTTTATAAAAATTGTTGTAATCCTCGTCCTTCAGTTCCGATTTGCTCTTTTTCCAAATCGGAATCATGCTGTTAAGCGTTTCATCCTCGGTATAGTCCTCGTACTCGTTTTCCGTGCCTTCCTTGAGCCGGCTCTTGCTGACGAGCATTTTAATCGGATATTTGATGTAGTCGGAATATTTTTTTACAATCGCGCGCAGCCGGTACTGGTCGAGAAATTCGTCATAATTCTCGTCGTCTGTGTTGGGTTTGATACTCAGCGTAATCTGTGTACCGTGCCCGTCCATTGTTGCGGGCAGAATTTCGTACCCGTCCGCCCCGCGCGACTGCCACAGATATGCCTCATCACTGCCGAACTTTTTGCTCACGACACTTACACAGTCTGCTACCATAAACGCCGCGTAAAAACCAACGCCGAACTGGCCGATGATGTCGACATCGTCCTTTAGCTCGTTCTCATTTTTAAACGCGAGTGAGCCGCTCTTCGCAATTGTACCGAGGTTGTCCTCCAGCTCGCTTTTATCCATACCAATACCCGTATCCGTAATTGTTAAAAGGCGTTTATCCTTGTCCGCTGTAATACGGATATAGAAATTTTCGCGGTCAAAGGCGATATTCTCGTCGGTCAGCGACTTATAATATAGCTTATCCAGCGCGTCATTCGCGTTTGAAATCAGTTCGCGCAAGAAAATTTCCTTATGGGTATAAATCGAGTTAATCATCATGTCTAACAGCCGTTTCGACTCGGACTTAAACTCTTTTGTTGCCAAAGCAATCATATCCTTTCAAAATACTATTAGCACTCTCTTTCTATGAGTGCTAATAGTATTTTAGCATAGATACAGGATTTGTCAAGCCCTCTATGATTTGTTAAAAGATTTTTCACAATTCTTTTATGCGAAATAAAAAATTTGTCAACCAGTTTACAAAAAACGGCAAAAGTAGTGGTGTTTTGCAGCAGGATAAAAAAGGAAAATATAGAATTGGATATTTATGGATGATTATGGTTTAGATACAAATAGGGCACAAAGGAGGAAAAAGGCTGTATGCAACTTAGTTATATAAATTCAAAAAGGACGCTTGTTGCCTCGATTGACGGCGAAATCGACCACCACAGCGCGGCAAAGTGCCGACAGGCGATTGACAGCGAGTTTTTAAAAACGAAGGCGCAAAATATTGTGTTTGATTTTTCAAAGCTGCATTTTATGGACAGCTCTGGAATTGGGCTGATTATGGGGCGCTATAAGCTGCTTGCGCCGGTCGGGGGCAAGGTGCTGCTTGCGGGGGTATCGCCGCAGCTCGACCGGCTTATCAGCATATCGGGGATATACAAAATCGTTGGCTGGGCAAAAGATGTGACCGAAGCCCTTGCCAAATTGTAAGGAAAGTGAGGTTTGTTAAGATGGAAAACCATATGAGGTTAGCATTTGACGCGAAATCGGAAAACGAAGGCTTCGCGCGCGTTGCTGTGGCGGCCTTTGCGTCGCAGCTCGACCCGACGCTCGAGGAAATCAGCGACATCAAGACCGCGCTTTCGGAAGCGGTCACAAATGCCATTATTCACGGCTATGAAGACATGGACGGCGGCGAGGTGGAAATTGAATGCAGAATCAGCAATAACGAGCTCGAGATTGTTGTCCGCGACAGCGGGCGTGGGATTGAGGACGTGAAGCAGGCGATGGAGCCACTCTATACGAGCCATCCGGAGATGGAACGCTCAGGCATGGGCTTTACCGTTATGGAAACGTTTATGGACAGCATCGGTGTCAGCACACGTGTCGGTGAGGGTACAGAGGTCCGGATGGTCAAGACAATCCGCCGCATATAATTTTACATATGACCGTATTAGGCGCTGTGGCGCGGGAAGGAGTGTGAAATTATGGGCGGTGAAAAGTGGGACCAGAAGGCGCTGCTGTCCCGTGCGGCGGCCGGCGATGAGGACGCGGTGAATGAGCTTGTGCAAAAAAACCTCGGGCTTGTACACAGCGTGGTAAAAAAGTTTTCAAATAGTCCTTATGAGGCCGAGGACCTATTCCAAATCGGCTGTATGGGGCTTTTAAAAGCAATTCATAAATTTGATTTATCATATGATGTGCGGTTCTCGACTTATGCCGTACCGATGATTCTGGGCGAAATCAAACGGTTTTTGCGCGACGACGGCCCGGTCAAGGTGAGCCGCGGCCTAAAGGAGCTTGCAATCAAGGCGAAGAGTATATCGGAGCTGCTGCAAAAGCAGACGGGAACGGCGCCGGGCATAGAGGAATTGGCCTCAATGCTCGGAAGAAGCGCGGAGGAGGTCGTCCTCGCGCTCGATGCTGCTGTGCCGCCGGAGTCGCTCTATGGCGGTGGCGAGGAGGACGGCGGCGTGTCGGCAATTGATAAGATTGCGCAAAAGGGCGGTGGGGAAGGCGAGCTTGTAGATAAAATTGCCCTACGCGAAGTGATTGGAAAGCTGAAGGCACGTGAGCGGCAGATTATTATCTTCCGCTATTTTCAGAACAAGACACAGAGCGAGGTCGCGAAAATCCTCGGTATCAGCCAGGTACAGGTGTCGCGTCTTGAAAAGAAGATATTAGAACAGATGCGCCTTGAAATGGCGGTTTAGCGTAAAAGGAAATGGTTTACAGATTATTCACAGTTTATTAATTGACTTATACAGATGCATATACTACAATAAGGCTGTACTTAGGGAAAACCAAATTGTGTAATTTCGTTAGGCGGGGGTCGCCGAAGCACCCTGATCCCCATATTTCTACTCCGAAAGCGAAAGATAAGTATTGACGCTGTCCTTGTTTGTTGTTAAAATGGGGAAAGGGGAAAAGGAATAGTCGGCTTCGGCGGTTCTTGCCCACTGGAAAAAAATATATTAGATAAAGGATAGAATAAAACATGGAAAACACAGCACAGCAGGCGTATCAACAATGGCTGACGAGCGATGCGGTGGACGATGCGTCCAAGCAGGAGCTTGAAGCAATTGCATCGGACAGTAAAGAAATAGAGGAGCGGTTTTACCGCTATTTGGCGTTTGGCACCGCCGGGATGCGCGGTATCATCGGCGCGGGAACGAATCGTATGAACGTTTACACCGTGCGCCACGCGACGCAGGGACTGGCACAGTATGTCCTCGCAAAAGGCGGTGCGGACAAAGGCGTTGTGATTGGCTACGATACGCGCTATTTCAGCGACGTATTTGCGCGCGAGGCGGCGCGCGTTCTTGTGGCGAACGGGATTAAGGTGTATTTATTTACGACGATTCACGCCACACCGGAGGTTTCGTTTGCAATCCGCTACTACAAGGCGGCGTCGGGCGTTATGATTACGGCGAGCCACAACCCAAAGGAATACAACGGTTATAAGGCGTACGGCCCGGACGGAGCGCAGCTTCCGCCCGAGGGGAGCGACATGATTTCCGCCTTTCTCGGAAAGATTAATATTTTTACCGGCATCAAGACCGTATCGGACGAGGCGCTCGACAGCTCGCCGCTTTTGAATCAAATAGGCGAAGCGGTGGACGAAGCGTTTTTAAACGCGGTACAGAAAATCAGCATCGATCCCGACGTGATCGCGTCGGTTGCGGACGAGTTTAAGCTCGTGTACACGCCGTTTCACGGGACGGGCCTCCGTCCGGTGACGGAGATACTAAAGCGCATTGGCGTAAAGCATGTGATTGTGGAGCCGAACCAGGCAAAGCCCGACCCGGCGTTTCCGACGGTGGAGTCGCCGAACCCGGAAAATCCGGAAGGGTTTGCGATGGCGGTCGAGCTGGCGAAAAAGGAAAACGCGTCCATGATTGTCGGCACAGACCCGGACGCGGACCGCGTTGGTGTCGTTGTGCGCGACGCGGAGGGCGAGTACCGCGTGCTGACGGGCAACCAGACGGGCGCGCTTCTGTGCGAGTATATTCTTTCGTCGAAGCAGTAGAAGGGCCTTCTTTCGCCGAAGTCGACGATTATCACAACGGTGGTTACGTCCGACATTGGGCGCGCGATTGCGGCGCACTACGGCGTACAAGTCGTGGATGTGCTGACGGGCTTTAAATGGATTGCGGAAAAAATAGCGCAATTTGAGGAAACGGGCGAAAATGTGTATGAGCTTGGGTACGAGGAAAGCTACGGCTATCTTCCCGGGACGTATGCGCGCGACAAGGACGCGGTCGGTACGGTGATGCTGATTGCGGAAATGGCGGCGGCGTACCAGGCAAAGGGCATGACGCTCTACGACGGGCTGATGGCGCTGTACGAAAAATATGGTTACTATGAGGACAAAACGGTGTCCGTTGTTATGCCGGGTAAGGACGGGATGCAGAAAATGGAGGAAATGATGGCGCGTGTCCGCGGCGATATGCCGGCGGAGCTCGGCGGCGTAGCGATTAAGGTGAGTCAGGACTTTCTGGCGGGCAAGCAGTACAACGCGGACGGCTCGACCGAGCCTATCACGGACATTCCGTCCAGCGACGTGCTTAAGTTTATGCTCGCGGACGACAAGACGTTCGTGGCGATTCGCCCCTCCGGGACGGAGCCGAAGATTAAGCTCTATCTCAGCTCGGCGGCGGAGTCGCGCGGCGAGGCGGAAAGCCAGGTCAATTACCTGCTCGGCGCAGTCAGGAGCTATTTAGGATTATAAAGAAGAATTCATAAAAATCCGGCCGTTTGGCCGGATTTTTTTGTAGGGAGCGGCCGGGGGCCGTCCCCTATTTATGTAGTTATAAATTCTTTCTCAATGCGTCAAATTCTGGCGTATTCAAAAAAGAATACATGGAAATATGTAACCCAGCGCATATTTTATAGATTGTTGAAATGTGAAAGTTTCGATTTGGTTGTTTATTGTGTATGATTATTTGGAGTGTTTGCAGCGATACACCTGAGCGGCGGGCAAGCTCGTGTAACGTTATGTCTTTTTCACGGCAAAGCTGCTGTAAGCGCAGAGCCAAAACCTTGTTTATAGTCATAAGATAGCACCTCCTCTTCTTTGAACTGTTTCATTATTTAGCGTACAGACCCGAAAAATTGTGTTCCTGCACGGCAGGAGAAGGGGCAGCGCCCCGACAACAATTTTTCTAAGTGCAAAAGCTTGCTTTTGCATATATTATAAAATATAACGTCCTTTTTGCCTATACTCTATAAACCGACTATATCATCATATACGAATAGAAAAGAACCGCCGAATGAACGGCGGTTCTTTCCAAATAAGGGGGGGTACGAAGGGTAATAAGGGGTGG
>URQR01000015.1 GCA_900550065.1 uncultured Eubacteriales bacterium
CGGTCAATGAAACTATTTCTGTATTTAAGCCTGTAGAAAACTATTTTGATCGTAGTCATTCTGCTATTTCTTTGCTTGGAACATTTAATGTGCGAGATAAAAATGGAAATGATATAACCTCTAACTTTACTCCTAGGCTGAAAAGCTTATTAGTGTTGTTAATCCTTTATACAGAAAAAAGTGAAAAGGGGATTTTGACGTTGAAAGTGACTGATATGCTCTGGTCGGATAAGGATGAAGTTTCAGCAAGAAATAACAGGAATGTAACATTGCGTAAACTACGTGTATTATTAGAAGAAGTGGGTGATGTCGAAGTAATGAGTGATGGTGGATTTCTTAGGATTATATGGAATGAGAATGTATTCTGTGACTATTGTACTGCCTTGCATTGTATGGAACTCTTTCAAAGAAATGCTGGTCAAAAAGATGAAGCGCTTCTGAATCAGATATTAGAATTATTACTTTATGGGCCGTTACTCTCCAATACGATTGTGGACTGGTTAGATGAGTTTAAGGATGCTTATTCAAGTCTTTCTATTGATTTGCTTAGAAATCTGCTAGATATTGAATACCAAAAGAAGGATCATGAGATGGTTTTGCGCATTACTGATATTATGTTCTTGCATGATCCACTGAATGAAGAAGCATTGTCTGCTAAGTGCTCCGTGCTATTTTTGGAAGGGAAAAAAGGAATAGCTAAGAGTGTTTATGATAGATTTTGTAAAGAGTATAAAGATTCCCTAGGGGAAGATTACAAAATACCACTCTCCAAATTATGTGAATAATCCCAATTTACTTAAAATTAAGCGTTTAATTGAAAAAATTAAGCGCTTTTTTATTTTATATTAATTTGAATTTCGATGAATAATTAATCTGGCGAGTTTACTTTTGTCGATAGAAATTTACTTAATATAATGAACTAATCTAATATCAATGTCTTATGAAGAATACAAGTTAGCCTTTTGTTGAACCTACCTATATTAACTAAGGGTTTACTATTCATGAAAAAAAGTTTAATTATGAAACAAATGAAAAACAATAATTTTTTAAGAAATTCATTCATTTCTTATTGACAAGATTCCTTATAGAGGATATACTGAAAGAGAAAAGTGGTTATTCATATAATATATATTCTGAGATATATAGTCATATTGATAGTTTAGAATTGTGTATTCACTTTTCAATCAAAAAGAAAAATATATATAAAGGTATTTATTTAATTATTCAAACGATAAGGGAAATTAAAACAAGAATATCTGAATTAGATATGTCGCTCAATAAACCTTTTTACATCGATAATCTTTGGTTCGATTTGGAAGATACACAGATATTAAATGGACAGATTGGTTGGGAGGTATTTGCATTAAATTATGAAATGTGTACCATAGAAGAGAAAATTAAGAAGTTCGGTAACATAACAAAGGAAGATATAATAAGAGTAGCTAACACAATTTTCAAACCTATACATACATCTATTGTTGTTTTAGGAAACACAGAAAAAGTAAAAAAAGAAAGAATTCGAAAAGCTATAATTAAGGGACTTGGTTAAAAGCTGCTTAGACGACTTTTGGAACCGTAGCGGCAGTTGCCGTTGTCGTTGTTGCAATTGTATTAATACCTGTTGGAATATAAAATAAATATTTTTATTTGGAGATCGTATATGTGGAATAGAGTATTAGATAAAAAGGGTGTTACAGAGTTAAATAAGATTTTTGGTGGCTTTCATGACAGTTGCATTAAAGAGATGCGATATATAAGTGGTGCGTATGTGAGTGAAGATTTATCAATGTTACCGATTAATAAAAAGAGAAATTTATACGTTATTTTTCAAAGACAAGCTGAAAATCCTGCGGTTATTGAAATTTTGTTTGAAGGAGTGAGTTGTTTACATTTATGTCCGTTAGATCAAAAATATACATGTGAGATTTTCGACTGTTATTTTGATGTTGTTGATGATACTATCTATTGGGCAGACTCAAGTGATTTTGCTATAAATCAGGAATATGACGGAACATGGGTAGCTGCCGAATCTTTATGTTGGAGAACTGCAGATGAGTACTTAGGAAACAGAATTGTATATGGAAACAATAATAATTAGTAATTAATAATGTATTGACAAACACCCATAAAAGGGATATACTGGCCACAGGACAGTATGTCCCTTTTTGCGCGGGCGCGCTACTACGACCCGGTGACGGCGCGGTTCACGCAGGAGGACACCTACCGCGGCGACGTGATGGATGTGCGCAGCTTGAATTTGTATGCGTATTGTTACAATGACCCGGTAAATTATGTGGACCCGAGCGGGCATGACGCGGAAAGCAATATCAATTCTGCATTTAACGCATGGCGCGGCGGATATATTACATATGAACAGTATGCTGAGAATGTACGGCTAAACGGCGGTGTGCCGGTTAGTTCTTCTTGGCAGCCGCCGCCGAAAGAGGAATGGCACGATCCTGTTTCGCTTATGCCGCCGTCTACTCCGGAGGAAACACTGGGTTCTTACAAGCCAGAGGATAATGTTGTAATCAATTCCAATGGCACACCAATTGGAATAAATGCGGAGGGGACCGGAAATGTAATTGACCGGAGTGACGCCGCGAGCTCTGTTACGAACAATAAAAATTGGAGCAGTAAGCAATGGGTTGTGGGCGAAGGCTATGGGGAGGTCTTAATAGAAAAAGAATCTGGCATGAGACTTGTAATTTCAGGTATTACAACTGAAAACGAGCAGGTAGTTAACTCTATTATAAAGGGGTATGAGAGTGGAATTATAAGCTATGAGGAAACTTTCTTTAGCCTATTTATGCAAGGGGTAAATATTATTTTTTCACCTGGCGTGGGCGGTGGTGAAGAATCGCTTTTTATCAACGGAAATCAAGTTAATACGTGGGGAGATGATAAAAACTTTGGGGGGCTTAGACAATTTGTTGAGGCTATATCTTCTGGGGTTGGGGCGCTTAATTCTGAGTATGTTAGACTTGAATTTGTTCGTGAATTTGGAACGGATTATTCTGATGTATCTGCGAAATGGACTCCAGAGTACTCAATTCCAACTTTGTTAATAGGCCAAAAAGGTGAAACAAAGACTATAATGCGTTTTGTTTTTAATAATAAAAACATGAGCTATAACTGGGGTGATGTAACATTAAATGTCGTTGTGGCAGATGATAAAATTAATGGAAAATATACTAATTATAAAAGAAAAGACAACATGTATGAGGTGCCTATTAGTAGATTTACTTATGATGATGCCGGTGGAGCAATACAGGTGGATTATAAATCTTTAGCTGGATACATAAGTAAATATTATAAGTCCGTTAGTCTTGAGTATAAAATTTTACAGAACAGCGGGAATAGCGGGTATAATAATATGGAAACAACTGATTTCTATACAGGATATCTCAATGAATATGTAACACAAGGCTTTGGGCGCAACGGACATTCAGGCACTGTTGTGGCGTGTGTCCCTACCTCAGATTCTGCTGGAAATGGAAATATGGTTGTAATTCAGCATAATATAAAAGGAAAAATTGTTTATTCATTTTATGGTCATATGAAGGACAACTCTATAAGTGTTAAAGTAGGACAATCTGTTAATAGTGGGGACACCATAGGAACGATGGGGAATACTGGAAATAGCACGGGTCCTCATCTTCATTTAGGAATATATACTGGCAATAATTATATGAGGAGACCCTATGGTTATGTTAGAGACAGCAATAGAAAGAATATACCTTTTACGGGTAATAAAAAAGATTATAAGGGTTATACTTTCTATGATGCTTTGCAAGTTATTCGAACAGGAGGAGAGATTATAGAGTAACGATTATGGCATTTTAAAGCGGGTTAGATTGGAGATGTAAAAATGAGTAAACTAAGCTATAAAATTGTATCGTTAATTTTACTCGGCGGTATTATTAGTAATGTCGTTTTTGCAAGTGAAACCAATGAAGGTGGAAGTGAGGTAAAGAGGTATTATTCACCCGACAAGAAAAACTGTATTTTAGAGTATAGTTTGGGTTTGCAGCAGGGAGATTATTTTTTAACGGCATTATCATTGAATAATGAGGATGATTTGATTTATAGTTCATATAGGTTTTTCAATGGACTCAATTCATCTATTCCGGCAGTTGCTTGGATAGATAATACATCAATATTGATATATGGGTTATATATTTATAATATTGATACAAAAGAAAAATTGGAGATTGATTTTAGTGAAATTAATTTCAAATATGAGGGGGGAGCAGAAAATAGAATTAATAATTATGCTTTAAACAATAATCATGACAAAATCGCGTATATGTTCATAGATGAATTCAGACATGATATATATTTATATGATTTGATTCAACACAGCTTTGTATATTTATTGTCTGAAAACTATGATTTGCCATATACAGGAGGTGATTGTTACCAGTTAAATTGGCTCAATGATACAGAAATATATTTTACCGCATATCAGTCGAAATTAGTCGAGTATAATATTAGTACGGAGCAAAAGCGTGTTAGTCATAACAATGAAGTTATACTCGTGATTAATAAAAAAATAATTAATTTTGACGTGCCGCCCATACTCGAAAACGACCGGACACTGGTGCCGCTGCGTGCGGTGTTTGAGGCGCTGGGCGCGCAGGTGAGCTGGGACGGCGAAGCGCGTTCGATTGTGGCGGTGCGCGGGGATACGACGGTGTTTTTGCAGGTGGACGACCGGTACATGGCGGTGAACGACGAGTGGATAGCACTTGATGCGCCGCCGCGAATTGTTAGCGACCGGACGCTGATACCGCTGCGTGCGGTTGCGGATGCGTTCGGCGCGCAGGTAAGCTGGGACGGGGATACGCAGACGGTGACGATCACTTTATAAAAGCCGAAAAGCAAAAAAATAAAAACCCTGAGAAATCAGGGTTTTTTGTTTTGTAATATTTACTTAAGCTGTGTTAAAACTACCGTTTTGCCTGCGATACGCGACAGGGGATAAGCCGGTATGCTTTTTAAAAGCCCTTGAAAAATAGTTGCTGTCTGAAAACGTCAGCTTGGCTGCAATATCTTTGACGGAAAGCTCTGTTGTGCGCAAGAGCTCCTCCGCTGCCTCCATTCGCTTTTGAATGAGATAGGCGTAGGGCGTAATGCCGTACTTAGCCTTGAATACGCGGATAAGGTACTTTTCTGTAGTATGCTCTCTTTTTGCCAAAAACTGAAGAGATGTTTCATAATAGATTTGATGTTCAATTATATTCTTAAGTTGTTCCGCTGTAGTTGCCGCCGACTGGAAGGACAAGTCGGCTGTGTTGTTAGACAGGCTGATTTTCATAATTAACTCATGAATATATAAAGCCAACCTGCACGTAGCGTCGGGTGCAGGTGAGGAACTTTGGAGGACATCGTGTATTTTAAAAATTTCATGTTCCACATCACAATGCGATATGATTACATCATCCGTTAGGTTATACGCCTCCATTAGATGATTCAATAGTCTGCCGTGCATATTGAACCATACTTTTTCAATCTGTTCTTGGTCTGTAGAAAAATATTCTACTTCCAGCCCTTGTTTTAATATATATACATCGCCCGGCCCTGCAACATATTCGCTGCCGTTTGCCTTAATATGAATATGGCCGGACTTTAAATACTCAAAGACGTAAAAATTCAGGCAGGTATCGTGAACGTGGAAATTACGAGTTAGATTCGTAATTCCTGCAAAATTTGCTTTTAAAAACGTGTCGCCAAAGTCCCGGTTGACGTAAAAAAACCTTTGTCCAATCTTATTAAATTTTACCATAACAATTATCCCCTATGCCCGGAGCATTTTTATTGTACTATACTATACGCAAGAGCAAAGCCCTTGCGTATAGTATAGTACAATTATATCATACATGCAAGAGACAAGAAGTGAATTTTGTACAGATTTTTGAGAATTTATGATATAGCAATATAGGACAAGATGCAATAGAATTTAATTGTATGGAGAAATTTTATTATACTATCAGGGGGAATGCGTTATGAAACGGTTGTTATGCCTCATTTTATGTATGGCATTGATGCTGCCATGCATGGGAACAAGTGTTTTTGCGGAAGGAGAGAATCTGAATGTGATTGCATCAATCGCGCAGTACCATGTTACGGGAGCAGTGCTCCCGGACGACGGCTATATCGGGATTCCTGTAGAGGTCAATACATACATAAAGGGCGAGACGACGCCGAAAACACAGATTATTTTGTATGTAATGAATACGAATACACAGCGGATTGGTACCGAGGGCGACGACACGATTTTAAACGATTTGCTCGACGAGGGCTATATCGTCGTTGTTCTTGACTATAAAAATAATCCCAAGTCGGTTCCGCCTGACTTAGACTGGAGTATTCAGGGGATTCGGGACGATATCGAAAAAGGGGTATATTTGAACGGTGCGCTGCACCAGAAGTATTGCACCTATGTACTGCCGGCGGGGTACCGCATTGAGCACGGCGTACAGTACTGGTCGATTGACGAGCACGGTGCGGACGGCAGTCTGGACTACATCATCCGTGTTTGGAACAATGACTTTAGGGACCGAAAGGGCAATCAGACAATTACTTATGCGGACGGGACAACAAAAAAGGTTAAAGATATTACCGCGACTACCATAGACGATTGCGTAAAGCCGGACGGTACGCCAATTGACTTGGATTTACGCATGGACATTATTTATCCGTCGCGGCCGGAAAGCGAAGTCCCCGTTATGATTCTTGCCTCCAGCGCAGAGACGCGGGTAGACTCGTGGTCGGCGTCGCTGCGGCCGCACCTGACGGGATATCTGTTTTCCGGATATGCGGGTGTGGTCTATGACCACCCCTATGTGCCGATGGCAAGAGATGACCACTACGGCTACTTTGATGGGACGGTCACAGGACACAGCGCGTTTACGCTGATGGACTATACAGGCGTAAAGGCGCAGACGGCGGCGATTCGCCGTATCCGCTATTTGGCGGACGCGGAACCGGAAAAGTATAAGTTTAATAAAGACAAATTCGGCGGATACGGACACTCCAAAGGTGCATGGGTCTATCTGCTGGGTCTGCCGCACCCTGAGCTGGAGGATGAAAATTCATATTTTTATGGCCACCACGGGGAAACTGCGCCGGGCGTTACGCAGCCGTGGCTGACCTACAAAGACGGTACGCCGATCCCGAGCAATATCCAAATGGTATATATGTCCCACGGCGGCGGACGGAGAATGACTGGCGAGGGAATGGCGCCGACGTTTATCTCGGTCGGCGAAGCGGACGGGGACGGCGTTCGGGACTTTTTGCCGAATATTGTGAGCAATTCCCGCTTCTATGACGTGCCGAGCATGGCCTTTACAATGCCGGGTGTCGGGCATACGATTATTTATGGCTACAGCGAGAAATACGATGTGGATATGTATCAGGCGCTGTTTGATTTTTCCCACTATTATTTAAAAGACGACAACGCCGTATGTGAATATATTACGCCATTAAGTGGCACGAAAGAGTTTGATGTAAAGGATAGCATAACGCTGAAGTTTACCGGCCCGATCCCGCGCGAAGAGGTGGAGCGCAAGGTCACGGTTACAAACCTGAAAACCGGCGAAAAGGCGGCAGGCGTATGGGAAACCGACCTCGGCGGTACAACGTGGAAATTTACGGCGCATAACCTAAAAGGCGGAAGTGAGTACGAGGTACTTGTGCCCGAAACGCTTGTAGCGGAGAACGGAAAGCCGCTAAAAACGGCAAAAAGCGCAGTCATTCAAACAAAATATGAATCGATGGCTGCTGCAAGCGGCGTATACAGCGATGCGGGCAATCTGACGCTTACGAAAACAGAGACAGCGGACGACGGCGTATATTTTGTGTTTACGCCGCAGGACTTTGCTTCCTCCACGACGACTGCTTTGCGCTTCAGCGTGGAAAACGAGGCCGCAAACGACGTTTTGGTTTACGGCATTGATACGTTAGACGAGTCCGATGTTACAAACTCTGTGCCGGGCGCGCTGATTGGAGAGGTAAAACTGGCCGGAAAGGGCGACTATGAGCTTGATGTAACAGACTATGTAGGTGCGCTCGGCGCGGGGCAAAAAGCGGCGTTCCTTTTGAAAGCGGAGAAAAATATTGGGACGAGCGTCGTGACGGACGTCGACTTTGAGACGGCGGACAGCCGCGTTCCGGCGGAAAATATATCGACAGACTACAATAATACAGAGGGCGGCAGCAAGAGCTGTCGGGGGACGCTGTTTGAACGGCGCAGATTTATTGTCGGCGACAGAGAGATTACCAAGGACGACTACGGCAGAAGATTCCACATCAGCTTTGATTTACTGCTGCCGGTGTCGCGGCGCGTTACTGCAAAGGTGCGCCACTTTGCCGCTTCCGGCTCGAACTACGCAGACCTGCACGACGGGACGTATCAGCTTTTGCACCCCGAAGCAAACGTTTGGAACCGCGTGGAGATGGATTACGTAATAGATGACCCGTCTTACTGCGACGTTGGGAAGGATGCGCTTTCAATCAGAAAGGACGGCTCTACCCTCGACGGCGGTGCGCAGTATCTATATGTGGACAATCTTAAGGTGACGGAGGAGATAACCGAGGCCAAAATTGCGCCGGCGGCTACGAATGCGGCCTATGCGCCGTCACTCGTGCTGCACCCCGCGGATAAAAAATTAATTGAGACGCAAAACGAGGCTTACGTCGAAAACGGTAAAAACAGCAATGTATCCTTTGCAGGCAGCGACACGTTGCTCGTAGGGGGAAGATGGCTCACTATGGCATCCGGCAGCCACAAAAAGGCGTACGCAAGAATTGCGCTTAACGAGCTGCAGAGCGGGCAGGTAGCACAAGTCACGCTCAATGTAACCGGTGGCGGCCGGGGCGAGATTGCTGTCTACGGTATCACTGACCCGAACGAAGCGGCAAATTGGAGCGCGGACACAATCAACTATATGAATGCACCGGCAAATAACCGGTTTGGCTTCGACGCGGACAAAGCAAAGGTATACGGCGGCGCGCCGATTGGCATAATTAACGTCAGCGGCACAGGTCGTTATACGGTTGATGTGACCGAATACACGTCGTATATGAAGGACATGGGCGGCGCATATGGAACGCTGATTTTTGTGATGAATTCTGTTTCCAAGCCGGAACAGCAGGTGCTTTCGGAAAGCTTTGACGGCGGGACCGTGCCGTTCGAGATTGTACAGGGCGGCGACATCATCGGCCACGGCATATCGTCGAATGAGAGCCGTTCGGGAAGCGCGTCGTACATGATGAATACGGCGTACAACTATGACAGGCTCAAGTTTGATATTTTGGACTGCAAGTCGTTGTCAACGGAGGATGTAGGAAAGCGGTTTACCGTGACATATTGGATGAAGTCCGATAAGACGGGAAGTTTCTTTAACTCACTGTTGTACCGGCGCGGTGCAAACGAACACGTACAATCACAGGTACAGCACTATAATACGGCGAATACGTGGCAGCAGATTACATATAGTTTTACGCTGACCGAGGAAATGATTCATGAAGGCTCTACAGCAGAAACAATTCCATCGTATTTAAACTTCCAGCTCGATAAGATGGGGGCGCGCTCGAGCGGAAAAACCGACAACGTTTGCATCTATATTGACGACCTTACCGTGACGGAGGATAAAGTCGGAGAAATTGCGTTTGACTTTGTTTCGGGCGACGAGCCGGCGCCGGTGTATGAAAAGACCATTGGTTTTGACGACCTTGATGTGTGGCGCACAAGCGGCAGCGGAAGAACGGAGGTCAACAGTGACTTTGATATGGGATTTGGCGGCGGCGTTCAGGCAGACTTAAAGGGCGAGCTTGTCGGGGCGGACGTTACCGCGGACCACACGACGGGCAGCGGGAAAAGCCTGTGGCTCTGTATGCCGAATTCGTGGAACCGGTTCAAGTTCTACAACTTCTTTGACCATAACTTGACACAGGCAGATATTGGCCGTACGTTCCGTATTTCTTTTTGGGCGAAGGCGGACAAAGCGGGTGCATTTGATTATGGTTTTATGTCGGTAGGAAGCAGCAGTGAGTATACCGGCAAAATATATGAGAGCGAAAGCAACAAAAAAATGACGGACAGAGTGACCGATACATGGACACAGTTTACTTATGATGTAACAGTAGAGGAGGCGATGCTTGCATCATACTACACCGGGCACGAAAAGGACTTTTATAACCCTGCGCTGTTTTCGATTGTTTCCTCGGGTATGTCGGGCAGAAACATGTATGTCGACGATTTTGTCATCACAGAAACGACAAGCGGAAAGGTGCCGTATGTATACAGAAACGACATGGAAAATTCTGATGTAGAGGGAACATCATGGAGTGTCAGTGGTATGGAAGACTGGCGGGAAAAGGTGGCTGTTACAGAGGAAGAAAACCATACGATTGGCACCGGGAAGTCAAAAAGTCTGCGTGTTCGGACAGACAAAACGTATAATCGGCTGTACCTTTATAACATTATGGACCAGCTCACCGCGAAGGATGTTGGACGAACATTCCGCGTGAATTTCTGGATGAAGGCGGACAAGGCGGGACGGTTACAGCTTAGTATGTCAAACAAACAGATTGCCGGCGCCGGGTACGAGGGCGAGGTAGTGTATGGCTGTGCAGTGGCGGAAAACGAAGTAGGTAAATGGAAAAAGTACAGCTATGATATTACGGTCAGTGAAGCCATGGTGACAAACGGCGCGAATCTGCTGGAGCTACGCTTGTCCGGCTTTGGACAGCAAAGCGACGGCTCGGTGAGTGCAAACCTATATTTCGATGATATCTCTTCTGTGGAATATATTGAAGGGGCGGCGGTTACTCTTAGCGTCGACCAGTCCGCAGTTATTAGCAATAGCAGGCTGGAGGATACCGGAAGTATCCTGATAGACCGCAAGGATTCCACGGACGGTATCCGCAAGAGTTACCTGCGTTTTGCGGGCAGTGCGGAATATGAGAACACGCAGCGCGCAACTCTTCAGTTTGATGCGGCAAAGGCGTCCGGGCAGACAATTAAGGTATATGGTATCGTCAATGTGCCGTATCCGGACGAGCTGACCTACACGACTGCACCGGCGACAGAGGCCGACGAAGGGATGAACCCGGATCAGCTATACGGCGGCGCGCCTCTTGCTGAAATTAAAGTAAATGGGGCGGGGACGCAGTCGGTGGACGTGACGGACTATATAAAATACACCGCACCGGGAGAATATATTTTCGCGCTTGTGAGCGAGAATGCGGGCGGTACGGAATACACCAAGATTGATTTTGAAAGCTTTCCATTTTCAAAGGGAATTGACTATAGTGCATTTGGCGGATATACCGGAGCAACAGCTGTCAGCGGCGGTAAGGCCGTAATAAGCGGAGTGAAGGCTGCTGGCGAAGGAATTCAGCTTTTGAATATGTTTGGCAATGGCGCAGTATCTGAGCCGGGACGCAGCTATCAGATTAGTATGGATGTGACGCCGAATGAGGATGCAGACATTACGCTGGGCGTATGCGGCAAGACTGGAAACGAAATTGCAAACAGCATAACACAGCATATTGCTGCCGGTGAGACTCGCAAGGTAGAGTTTACATACACCGCGGGACAGCAGGATGCGGCGGACGGTATTACGGTATACAGCGGCACGGACACGCTGCAAAGCTTTGCGATTGACAATGTAGAAGTAAAGAGCGACGACGCTGTTGTAGTATTACCCGGCGCGAAGTTGGCGGTTGAACAAGCGAAGACGGAGGAGCCGGCGCCGGTAAAGGAACAGTCAAGGCTTACCGTCAGCGCGAATGGCGGCGGCAGAGTGATTTATGCAAAAGGAACACCCGGTGAGCAGGATTGGGCGACCGGCGGAAGCGCGGACTTTGACCGCGGCACAAGCATGAGCTTTACGGCAGTGGCCGGCGAGGGGAGCAGGTTCGCGTACTGGATTGATCGCTCCTCGGACAGAATTGTGTCCGATTCGGCAACCTACACCTTTACGCTGGGTATGCCAAAACAGATTGAGGCGTTTTTCGTCAGCACGGAGGCAGGCGTTAAAACGGCAATTTTCCGGAACAAAAACAATAAAATTCTGCAAAGCGGACAAATCGATGCGGCGGGCAGCGTGACTGTACCGAGCAACCCGGTATATATGGGGTATGTATTTGAAAAATGGCTCAAAAACGGTATTGACCAGACAATTTCGGCGCAGGATTCTCTTGGCTACAATGTACTTGACAACGGGGTGAACCTATTTACAGCGCAGTACGCAAAAACACAGGAGAAATATACGGTGACTGTCGCGGGCGGCACGCTGAGCCCCGGCGTTGTGAGCGGTCAGTATGCGTATGATACGCGCTTATCGGTAACGCTCGACGAAAGTGCGGTTCCTGCGGGTCAGAAGTTCTCGCATTGGGTAAAGGATGGGCAGATTGTAAGCTACGACAACGTGTATTCGTTTTACGTAGGCGCTGCGCCTGTAAATATTGGCGCGGTGTACGTACCGGAGGACACAGAGGTTGAGAAAGAACCAATTCTTGCTATGGCAAATCCGGTTATCCTTTCCGGTCAGGGGAAGATTGCGTTTTTTGCAGAGCGCAGCCTTGACGCGCGTTATACACTGATAGAAACGGGTATCCTGCTTTATCAGGGAGCAGACCCCTCGTTTGACTTAGATACGCCGGGCGTGATAAAAAGTACGTCGATTTCTGGCGAAAGCGCGGGACAGTATACGGTGCGCGTCAACGCAGCGAACGGCGATACGTGGTATGCGAAGGCGTTTATGCTCTATATGGATGGAGACGGCAAGGTAAATTATGCGTATTCCAATACTGTAAACGCAAGCTATATGGACATATAAAATGAAGACTGCCGCAGCCTTTACGCTGCGGCAGTTTTTTTGTAACGTGAAGGCAGTGCGGAAATTTTGCGGCTGTCTTGACTTTCTTTGATACTGTGCTATAATTATGGATATAATAAATACCGTGAAAACGGTGTGAAAACGGCGTGAAAAACGAAGCGATACAAAGGAGTGTTGTAGTATGGATCAAAAGGTTGCAAAGCTGCTCAATGAGCAAATTAACAAAGAGTTTTATTCCGCTTATTTATATCTGGAATTTGCCAATTATTACGCAGCTGCGGGGCTGGATGGGTTTGAAAATTGGTACAAGGTACAGGCGCAGGAGGAACGGGATCACGCGATGCTGTTCTATCAATACTTACAGAACAACGGCGAAAAGGTCACACTCGAGGCGATTGATAAGCCGGAGTGCGACTTGGACGGTCACTTGGCGCCGCTTAAGGCGGGGCTTGCACACGAGAAGTATGTAACATCGCTGATTAATACGATTTATGCTGCCGCTTACGAGGCGAAGGATTTCCGCACGATGCAGGTACTCGACTGGTTTGTAAAGGAGCAGGGCGAGGAGGAAAAGAACGCTTCTGACCTGATTACGAAAATGGAGCTGTTCGGTTCTGACCCGAAGGGGCTGTACATGTTAAACAGTGAGCTGGGCGCACGGGCTTACGCCGCGCCGTCACTCGTATTATAAAATACGCAAGCCAAAGGCTTACGCTTGGAAGAAGTCACTGTCGGGACACCCTCCCTCCTGCGGCAAACGCCGCACCGTGCCTTCTTCGGGTTTGTTCCTTGAAATTGTAGTAAATAAAAATAAAAAAAAACAGGCCGCAATGAAGAGCGGCCTGTTTTTTTATTCGTCTCTATACTGATAAAATGTTGTGCCATAGAAGTCGAAGGGGTCGTCGAGCCCATCGTGGGACACCTCGAACCGGATACCCTGTTCGCAAAACCACGCGATATGGGACGGAAAATCGTTAAACCGTACGACGACCGGCCTTCCGTCCGCCTTAATTTCGTGAAGCAAGCCGCGAATATACTGTGTATCCCTTGTCCGCAGGGCCGCCATGCTTGCAAAAACGGTACAGCTATTGACAATCAGGATAAGATAAGCGACAGCCATAGGCCATTTGAGCGCACGCATATTGCTGGCGTAGAGGATAAGAAAAACGGGTATGTAGTAGAGGTAGCTTGCATAGCGCGCCCACCATGATTCGGGGAAAAACAAGCCGAGCGCCGCGAACACACACAATGTAATGGCTACGGAGGCCCGCATCTTTGTTTTAGACACTGCGGCTATGAGCGCCAGAAGAACAGACAAGCACAATGCGCCGCTAAACAACATGCCGAAGCCTCCGATGCGGGGGTCGGCCATGCCGATATCCTCCCATTCGGCGGCGGACATAGTAAAGGGAATCTTATACTGAGCAGGCGCGTTCTCGTTTTCACTTACAGAAAAAAGCGACACAAACAGTTTTTCAAATTCTGTTTTTCCTTGGAGCGTCTGCGGTGTGTTTACGCTCATAATGTCGTACTTTTTCCCGCCCATTAAGGGGTGCAGAATATGTTTTCCTTGTATAAGGTGGACGATATATGGATTAAAGCCCAGTACGAGCACACCGGCGAGATAGGCGGACAATACTACTATTACCGGAAGCCGCAGCCGCCGCGGCGTTTTCCTGTGTTTTATGGTGTAACATACGCCAAAGGCGAGCAGTACGAGTCCTACGAGCGCGGGTGCGGTGAATTTTACAGTGCAGCTCACACCAATTGTAGCAAAAAGCAAAAGGTAGGTGTATTTGCTCGCATGTTCTTCGTATAGTTTAATTCCAATCATCGCCGCAAGAAGAAGCAGCGCGCCGACGGCAAGGTCGTTATAAAACGTAAATAGCTGCTGCAAAAACACGGGATTGATACTAAACAGCAATGCAAATAGAAGGCTTTTTCCTTTTGACGCGCGAAAAACGGTGCGTAAAATATCATAGCCGAGAGAAAAGACACAGGTTAGAAAGATAATGTTAATGGCTTTTGCCGTTTCGAGCAGGTTTGTCAGCGCGTAAATAGAGGCCGAAAACAGCCAAAGCCCCTTTGGGTAATTGTCGAGCCAAACCCACATGTCCAGATAGCCGCAGAAAGGATTCTGTGTCAGACAGCTTTCATAAACGGGATTCCAACCTTCTTTGAGCGTTATGACTGCCTGCTTTTGATAGCTCATGCCGTCAAAGGAAGTATCGTAAACCAGGGCGCACAGCAGTGCCCAGATGATTAATATGCCGGTGTGCAGCAATATTGCGTAAAATAATTGCCTATCGCGCAAAAAGGCGATGAGAGCAAAAACGGCAAGCGGCAGTAGCAGGCTGTATGGGCCGAGTGGAATGCCGATGAAAAAACCAAGCATAGCGGTAAGGATTACGCTAAAGATTATCATAATACCGGAAAAGGCAACCTTTTCGGCAAAACTTACTCCGGCGTTTTGTAACATATTTATTCTCACTCCCTTGTACTGTCATTTCGCAATTCAGCGGCGTATGGTAATCTGACAAGAATTCTTCAAAGCTATTATACCATAAATGTGCCGCAAGCCCGAGGAAAACGCGTTCCCGCATATGCGGGCGGAGGCGCGGTGCGCCGACAGCGTTTTCTTCCAAGCGCAGAAGCTCTGCTTCTGCGTATATTATAGCATGTCTATGCTCTGCAGACAATTGAGAGCCGGCAAACGTCACAGAAAAGTCATATTCGGCGTATACGGCGCATATAGTAGGAATACACCATACCGAATAGAAAGGGGCTTAGGCGGTGGCACTTTCCGAGTTAGAGCTTTTGGCAAGGACAATCAAATGCGAAGCCGGCGGCGAGGGGGAGAACGGTATGAAGGGCGTCGCCTGTGTCATTATGAACCGGGTGCATATCACTTACGGTGAATATGGGCGGCTGCAAAAAAATATCCGCTCAATCCTTTACCAGCCGTTACAGTTTGACTGTGTACAGGATTCTCTGCGGGGCCGTTATAACCCGCAAAACATCTATAATATGCGTCCGGAGCAGGTTCACTACGATATTGCCAATTGGGCAATTGCGGGGAACCGGCTGACCAACCTCGGTTTTGCGCTTTGGTACTTCAACCCGTTTGCGCCGACCTGCCGGCAGAATTTCCCTTCTAATGTGGGCCGGTTTGTCATCCGGATTGGAGACCATTGTTTTTACAATCCGACAGACGCATATGCAAACACATAATCTTTTTAGGAGGTAGACTATGGACAGTGAAAACTTCACAAACAGCGGAATCGTGCCGCCGGAGGATATCCGGGGCAATGCAAATAACGCCGGAGCCAATACCGGGAACATGAATATGCCGGGAAACGACTATACGCGCACACAAAACGGCGGCAGCAGAATGTTTGGGTTTAATTCTCCGCCGCAGCAAAGCTTCAACACAGAGGAAATGCGCGGTTCGATGCAAAACATTTTAGCGCAGAATGTCGGCGAATATGTGGTGGTAGAGTTTTTGATTGGCACAGAGCGGATTATGCGCAAGCAAGGCGTCTTATACGACGTGGGAACAAGCTTTGTGACGCTCTATGACGACCGGGAACGGAATTTCATCGTGTGTGACATTTTTTCAATCAAGTTTGTTTACTTCTACTATCCGGGCGACAGACCGAACACGAACTTTAATCTGTTGTCTAATCTTGGCCCGATTGATGGAGAAAGTACGGCTGCAAATAACACTGCGAACACGCGCGGCAGGGGCAATAGACGTTAGGAAATAAAATGAATAAAAAAGATGGGGAATATATTCCCCATCTTTTTTATATGTCTTCTAAATCGGCTACAAGCGCGGCCGGTTCCTGTGTTTGCGCCAGAGCGGGGGTGGTATCCAACAGGAGTCCAAACCGGATTAGGGACACCAGTATGACAATCAGGCTGAGCAGCGCCTCTGTCTCCTGTGGACATGCGTCGCCGCCCGCTGCCTGTGCCTGTGACGCAATCCCCTGTGCCTGCTGATGAAAACCGAAAAGCGCATATAGCGTCAGGATTGAAGCCACGACCTGCATCACAAATGGGTCGGGATAGTCGTTTGCCTGAAACTCTTCGGGGCAGAGCGTCTGTGTCAGCAACATGTCGCGCTGTACATCAAGGATTTGGAAACGGAGTACGATACCGACGAGGATAAACAGCAGGTTGAATTCTGCCTCGTCGAGCAGATCGAGCTGTGCTTTTACCTCCTCCGGGAGCGCGCCGGGGTCGTATGGACCGCAGCAATTGCTATGTCGTATGAGAATCACCTCCTTAATATAAAATAGGCTTCCATTTTCAGTATATGTTGTAGCAAGTCGTTTTGTTTTTGGTATATCTAAAAGCGTAGATTTCCTTGTTTTGTAAATACGGTTGTGCTATACTGTTTACGAAAGCGGAGCTTTTTTTCACATTTACACTCAAGATAAAAGGGGCTGTTAGCAGCCGGGATGGTGGTTGATACAGATGTATATTACTGATTTACATATTCATTCTAAATATTCAAGGGCGACGAGTAAAACCTGTGTGCCGGAGGAGCTTGACCTGTGGGCGCGCCGCAAGGGAATTGGCCTGATTGGTACTGGCGACTTTACACATCCGGCGTGGCGGGAGCTTCTTGCACAGACGCTCGTCCCGGCACAGGAGGGGCTCTACGTTCTGCGCGAGGGGCTGCGTCTGCCGGGCGGGCCGGACGAAGCGGCGGCTGTCCCACGATTCGTCCTGTCGGGGGAAATCAGCTCAATTTATAAAAAGAACGGTAAAACGCGCAAGGTTCACAATGTCATCCTGTTGCCAAGCCTTGCGGCGGCGGATGCGCTTGCGCGTAGGCTCGAGGCGGTGGGCAATATTCATTCCGACGGCAGACCTATTTTAGGCCTCGACAGCCGGGACTTGCTCGAAATTACGCTCGATGTGTGCCCGGAGGCGATTTTTATTCCGGCGCACATCTGGACGCCGCACTTTTCCGTGTTTGGGGCGTTTTCCGGCTTTGACACGCTTGCAGAGTGCTTTGAAGATTTAACGCCGCATATTCACGCGCTGGAGACGGGGCTGTCCTCCGACCCGCCGATGAATTGGCGGCTTTCCGCGCTCGACGGCTATACACTCGTGTCGAACTCGGACGCACACTCGCCGGCTAAGCTCGGACGCGAGGCGAATTTGATTAACGCGGAGCTGTCATATGCCGGCTTAAAGCGCGCGATTGAGGGCGGCGCAGACGCGGGCTTTGGCGGTACGATTGAGTTTTTTCCGGAGGAGGGAAAGTACCACCTCGATGGGCACAGGAATTGTAACCTATGTTTAAAGCCCGCTGAGACGGAGCAGTATAATGGACGGTGTCCTATCTGCGGCAAAAAGATTACAATTGGCGTTGAGCATAGGGTAGAACAGTTAGCGGACAGGCCGGAGGGGTATCGCCCGGCCCATGCGCCGCACTTTGAAAGCCTTGTTCCCTTGCCGGAGGTCATTGCCGCCTCGTGCGGACTGTCCGTTACGAGCAAAAAGACAGAGGCGCTCTACCTCGCGCTGCTTGGCCGGATTGGGCCGGAGTTTTATATTCTGCGGGAGGCGCCGATAGAAGATGTTCAGCGCGCGGCGGGGCCGTACGTCGCGGAGGGGATTCGCCGCCTGCGGGCGGGTGAAGTGGAGCGTATTCCGGGCTATGATGGCGAATATGGTACGATTAAGCTGCTCGACGACGCACAGCGCCGCCAGCTCGGCGGACAAGTGTCAATTTTGCCGCCGGAAGAGCTGTTTGAAATGAAGCGGACGGAGCGAAAAATTGTGCCGCCCGCAAAGGATATTTTTCAGGAGGAAACGGCTGCGGAGCTGCTGCCTGAGATAACAACAGAGCCGGACGGCGGCTTTGACGGGCTAAACGAGGAGCAGCATATGGCGGTTACTGCGCCGGACAAAACCGTAGCGGTTATCGCCGGGCCGGGAACGGGCAAGACAAAGACCCTTGTGTCCAAGATTGCTTATTTGATTGAGCGGCTGGGCGTAAAGCCGTCGGAAATTACGGCGGTAACGTTTACAAACAAAGCGGCGGGCGAGATGCGTGAACGGCTTGAGAAGCGGCTCGGCGGAAAGCGCGCGGTGCGCGGTCTGACGGTTGGGACGTTTCACGCCGTCTGCCTCCAGCTTTTGCAGGAGGTATCAGGCTCTGTCGCGGTAATTAACGAGGCGGACGCGATACAGCTTGCAGAGCAGGTTATTAAGGCGCAGAAAATCAGCATGACGCCTGCAAAACTGCTGCGTGAGGTGTCGCGCTGTAAGCAATCCGGCGCAAACGCGTCGGACAGCCTGCCCGCATCGGTATTTGCGGCCTATGAGCAGCGCCTTGCGGATGCAGGTGTGACCGACCTTGACGGCCTGCTGACAAAGGCACTTACGCTGTGGGAGGAGGGGGCTGTAACGCCTGTGCAGGCACGTCGCTTCCACTATTTGCTCGTGGATGAATTTCAGGACATTAACGACATTCAATACCAGCTTGTACGTGCGTGGAGCGAACAGGGCAGCGGCCTGTTCGTGATTGGTGACCCGGACCAAGCGATTTACGGGTTCCGCGGCGCGAACCCGCGCTGCTTTGCACAGCTATTGGAGGACGATCCCACCGCGCGGCGGGTTTATCTGACCAAAAACTACCGCAGTACGCCGCAGATTCTGTCGTGTGCGCTGGCGGCAATTGCCGCCGACGGAAGCGAGGCGCGGACGCTTGTGCCCCAGCGTTCGGACGGGGAAGCGGTCAGCCTTTTGCGCGCGCCGAGCCCGCTGTCGGAGGGGATATTCGTAGCAAAGCAGATTGGGTGGTTAGTCGGCGGAATCGACATGCTGGACGCGCATGAGTTTGCGCACCAATCGTCTGGTAAACAGGTATACGGCTTTTCCGATATCGCCGTCCTGTACCGCACGCACCGGCAGGCCGAGCTTTTGGAAACCTGCCTGCGCAAGGAGGGGATTCCCTACGTCGTAATGGGGCGCGACGACTTTTTAAACGACCGGACGGTACGGACGGCGCTGTGCTTTTTCTCGCACCTCGTATGGCCGCAGGAGGAATTCTACTTCAATACGTTTTTACAGCTTTCCGGCGCGGAGCAAAGTGCGCCCGCGACAAAGGAACTGCTTGAAAAATATGGGCCGCGCGCAGCAAAGGAAAAGCCGTCCCAGCTTTTAGAGGACTGGGTACAGGACATGGACCTGTCCGCGTCCGAGCCGATGCAGCGGCTGCTGTGCATGGCGCAGTTTTACCCAAAAATGGAGGCGTTTTTGTTAAACCTCACGTTGGGACAGGAGAGCGACCTCATGCGCGGCGAGCGTAAGGCCTATGCGGCGGGCGCAGTCACGCTGATGACACTGCACGGCGCAAAAGGGCTGGAGTTTCCGGCTGTGTTTCTGTGCGGCGTAAAAAAGGGCTGTATTCCGCTCGAATTAAAAGGGCGCGAAACGGATGCAGCAGAGGAGCGGCGGCTATTCTATGTCGGCATAACGCGCGCAAAGGAGCTGCTCTATCTGCTGACTGCGCCGGAGCCGTCCCCGTTTACGGACGCTTTGCCGCGGGCACAGATGTACATCGGCGAGACGCTGGAACGCGAAGCGCCGCAGGGGAAACAGATGAGCCTGTTCGACTTATAAGAAAAAACAGCCTGCGCATCGTCGTAGGCTGTTTTAGTCTCCGTTTTGTTCCATTATATTTTTGACCGCCATATTG
>URQR01000016.1 GCA_900550065.1 uncultured Eubacteriales bacterium
GACGTTTGGCGTCGAGCCGCTCGTGGCGTATCTGTTTGCAAAGGAAAACGAGGTAAAGCAGCTTCGCATCATTTTAGTCGGGAAAAACAGCGGCATGGACAGCGAGCTGCTCAAAAGGAGGTTGAACATCGCCTATGTATAAAATTGGTGTAATCGGCGACAAGGACTCTGTGATGGGGTTTCTGGCGCTGGGGCTGACGGTGTTTGAGACCTCGGACGCGGCGCAGACGGCACAGATAATCCGGCGCGCGGCCGCGCAAGGGTATGCGGCGCTCTATATTACGGAGCAGGCGGCCGCCGATGTGATGGACGTGATTGACGAGTACAAGGACAGCGAGCTTCCGGCAATTATTCTGATTCCGGGACTTCAGGGCAGCCTTGGAATCGGTATGGCGGGCGTGAAAAAGAGTGTGGAGCGCGCCGTCGGTGCGGATATTCTGTTTAACGACAAATAACGCGGCGCGATAAGCCGCATTGTTCAAATATTTGAGAGCAGGTGATTGAGAATATGACCAAGGGCAGTATCGTAAAGGTGTCGGGTCCGCTCGTCATTGCGGAAGGGATGCGCGACGCGAACATGTTCGACGTTGTGCGCGTGTCCGACCAGCACCTCATTGGTGAGATTATAGAAATTCACGGCGACCGTGCCTCTGTACAGGTGTACGAGGAGACGGCGGGGCTTGGCCCCGGCGAGCCGGTTGTTTCGACGGGGGCGCCGCTTTCGGTGGAGCTTGGGCCGGGACTGATTGAGCGTATGTACGACGGGATTCAGCGCCCACTCGCGGAGATGTACCGCGTCATGGGGCCGAACATCACGCGCGGCGTGGAGGTTGTGGCGATCGACCGCGACAAAAAGTGGGACTTTGTGCCCGTAAAGAAAAAGGGTGACACCGTGGAGGCCGGCGATATCATCGGCACGGTACAGGAAACGGTTGTTGTAGAGCACCGGATTATGGTTCCTTATGGGATGTCGGGTGTAATAACAGATATTAAGCAGGGAAGCTTTAAGGTAGAAGATACGGTTTGTACCTTGACCGATAAGAACGGAAAAACGCACAACGTAACCATGCTGCAAAAGTGGCCGGTGCGTGTGGCGCGCCCGTATAAGACAAAGCTTGCGCCGAGCGAGCCGCTCGTAACGGGCCAGCGCGTGATTGACACGCTGTTCCCGCTCGCAAAGGGCGGCGTTGCGGCCGTACCGGGCCCGTTCGGGAGCGGGAAAACGGTTGTACAGCATCAGCTCGCAAAGTGGGCGGACGCGGATATCGTGGTCTACATCGGCTGCGGCGAGCGCGGAAACGAGATGACCGACGTTTTGATGGAGTTTCCGGAGCTAAAAGATCCGCGCACGGGCGAGTCGCTGATGAAGCGGACGGTGCTGATTGCAAATACGTCCGACATGCCGGTTGCTGCGCGTGAAGCGAGCATTTACACGGGTATCACGATTGCGGAGTACTTCCGTGATATGGGCTACAGCGTTGCGCTGATGGCGGACTCGACGTCGCGCTGGGCGGAGGCGCTGCGCGAAATGTCGGGCCGTCTTGAGGAGATGCCCGGCGAGGAGGGTTATCCGGCGTATTTGTCAAGCCGGTTGGCACAGTTTTATGAGCGCGCGGGGCGCGTTGTCGCGCTGGGCAGCGAAGGGCGAGAGGGTGCGCTGACGGCAATTGGCGCGGTTTCACCGCCGGGCGGCGATATTTCCGAGCCGGTGTCGCAGGCGACGCTGCGTATCGTAAAGGTGTTCTGGGGACTCGATTCGTCGCTGGCGTACCGCCGGCACTTCCCGGCAATCAACTGGCTGACGAGTTACTCGCTCTACACCGACCGGTTGAGCGACTGGCTGGATAAGAATGTTGCAAGTGACTTTAAGGACCTGCGTAATCACGCGATGCGGATTTTGCAGGAAGAGGCGGAGCTCGACGAAATCGTAAAGCTCGTCGGCGTAGACGCGCTGTCGGATAAGGACAGGCTCACGCTTGAAACGGCGAAGATGCTGCGCGAGGACTATCTGCACCAGAATGCGTTCCACGATATTGACACTTACTCGTCTTTGACGAAGCAGCACATGATGCTTGAGGTCATGATTGACTTTTACGAGGAGGGCAACAAGGCGCTCGAGGCCGGCGCAACGATTGACCAGCTTATCGCGCTGCCGATTGGCGAGCGTATCGGGCGTATGAAGTACGTAGAAGAGAATGAAATCGCAAAGGTTTTTGAAGAAATAGAAAAATTGATTGAGTCTGAGATGCAAAAGCTTACGATGAAGGAGGTGGAGTAAAATGCCGAAGGAGTATAGAACGATACAAGAGGTCGCAGGCCCGCTGATGCTTGTAAAGGGCGTAGAAGGCGTAACGTTTCAGGAGCTTGGCGAGATTGAGCTTGCAAGCGGCGAAATCCGCCGCTGCCGCGTATTGGAGATCGATGGTTCAGACGCTTTGGTACAGCTTTTCGAGAACTCCGCCGGAATCAATATTGCGGACTCAAAGGTACGCTTTTTGGGCCGTGGGATTGAGCTTGGCGTGTCGCCCGACATGCTCGGCCGCATTTTCGACGGTATGGGACGACCGATTGACGGCGGCCCGGAGATTATTCCGGAAAAGCGGCTCGACATTAACGGCCTACCCATCAATCCGGCAGCGCGCGACTACCCGGACGAGTTTATCCAGACGGGCGTAAGTGCAATTGACGGCCTAAACACGTTGGTGCGCGGGCAGAAGCTGCCGATTTTCTCGGGTTCCGGTCTGCCGCACGCGAACCTTGCGGCGCAGATTGCGCGGCAGGCGAAGGTGCTTGGCGATGCGTCGAACTTTGCCGTTGTGTTTGCGGCGGTTGGTATTACGTTTGAGGAAGCAGATTTCTTTATCAACGACTTTACAAAGACGGGCGCAATTGACCGCAGCGTCGTGTTTGTCAATCTGGCAAACGACCCGGCGATTGAGCGTATCGCAACACCGCGTATGGCACTGACGGCGGCGGAGTATCTGGCGTATGAGCAGGGGATGCACGTGCTCGTTATCATCACGGATATCACGAACTACGCCGAGGCGCTGCGCGAGGTGTCTGCCGCGCGTAAGGAGGTACCGGGCCGCCGCGGCTACCCGGGCTATTTGTACACTGACCTTGCGACGCTGTACGAACGGGCGGGCCGCAAGCGCGAGCACGACGGCTCTGTAACGCTGATTCCGATTTTGACGATGCCGGAGGACGACAAAACGCACCCGATTCCCGACATGACGGGCAACATTACAGAGGGACAGATTATCCTCTCACGTGAGTTGTACAGAAAGAATATTACGCCGCCAATCGACGTACTTCCATCGCTGTCGCGACTCAAGGATAAGGGTATCGGCGACGGGAAAACACGCGGCGACCATGCCGATACGATGAACCAGCTCTTTGCGGCGTATGCGCGCGGTAAAGAAGCGAAAGAGCTGATGGTTATCCTCGGCGAGGCGGCGCTGACCGATATTGATAAAAAATATGCGGCGTTTGCGGACGCGTTTGAAAAGCAATATGTGTCGCAGGGGTACAACACCGACCGCAGTATCGAGGAAACGCTGACAATCGGTTGGGATTTGCTTCGGATGCTTCCACGCAGCGAGCTTAAGCGTATTAAGGACGCATATTTGGACAAATATTACGGACAAGAGCCTGTAAAAAAGGGGGAATAATACATGGCAGTGATGCGTGTGAACCCCACAAGAATGGAGTTGACGCGGCTCAAAAAGCAGCTTAAGACTGCGAGCCGCGGTCACAAGCTGTTAAAAGATAAGCGTGACGAGCTGATGAAGCAATTTTTGGACATTGTGCGCGAAAATAAGGCGCTGCGTGAGCAGGTCGAGGCACTTTTAAAGAATGCGAACGACAACTTTCTGCTGGCGCGCGCGATGATGAGCGCGGAGGCGCTTGAAACAGCGATTATTTATCCGACGCAGAGCGTCAGCCTTGCGGTTGGGAGCAAAAATATTATGAGCGTCGATGTGCCGGTATTCTCGTTCCAGATGCAGAATACCGACCAGTCGTCGATTTACCCGTACGGGTTTGCGGCGACCTCGCCGCAGCTCGACGGCGCGATTGATGCGCTGTCCGACGCGTTGGAGCCTATGCTGCGGCTTGCGCAGATGGAAAAGAGCGCGCAATTGCTGGCGCAGGAGATTGAAAAGACGCGCCGGCGTGTAAACGCGCTCGAGCATGTGATGATACCGAATTTGCAGGACACAATTAAAAGTATTACGATGAAGCTTGACGAAAACGAGCGCGGGAACCAGACGCGCCTGATGAAGGTCAAAGATATGATGATAGAGGAACAAATTCGTGCAAAGCATCAGTCGTAACGTGTGTATAAAAAAAGAGCCGTCTTTTAGCCGGTTCTTTTTTATAATTGAGCGGATTTGTCATTTTGGCCTGCTTAAAATGATATGAATATATTGTACATAGTAAGGGGGGAAAGGTATGATTATTACAGCGATTTACGCGACGGAGCGCACGGAAAAGTCCACGACCTACCAGCTTGCGCAGCATGTAATCAAGCAGCTGTCCGGCGGGGACACCGTGTTTGAATTCCATCTGCCCAAAGCAATGCCGCACTATTGCAGCGGCTGTTTTAGATGTATGACGGCGGATATTACAAAATGCGCCGCTTATCCGGCGTTAAAACCAATCATAGAGGCAATAAACGCGTCGGACCTGCTTATTTTTACTGCACCGGTTTATGTGTACCATGTACCGGGGCAGATGAAGGTCCTGCTCGACCACTTTGCGCACGCGTGGATGGTACATCGCCCAAACCCGCTGATGTTTCATAAGCAGGCGCTTATTCTATCGACAGCCGCCGGCGCAGGCACAAAAACGGCTGTAAGAGATATTCGCGACAGCCTTGACTATTGGGGCGTAGGACGCGTTTATACCCTGCGTGAAAATGTCCATGCGGCCGACTGGCAGGGAGTGAGCGAAAAAATGCGAAAAAGGCTCTGGGATAAATCCGACCGGCTTATAGAAAAAATCCGAACGCGGAAGCAAGGCGGCGTCACGCCGCGTGTGAAGGTAAAATATATGTTTTACGGCTGCCGCCTTTTACAAAAACGGTTTGTTTTAAATCCACCTGACGCGGTGTACTGGAAAGAAATGGGGTGGCTCGGGAAGAAACGTCCGTGGCGATCGTGATACAACATAAAAAATCCCGCAATTGCGGGATTTTTATTGCATTATTTTATTATTATAGCAAATTAGCGTACAAATCCGAAGAAAACGCGTTCCCGCGAAGCGAGAGGAAGCGCTGTGCGCTGACAGCGGTTTCTTCCAAGGGAAAAAGCTCTGCTTTTGCGTATTTTACCATGACAATACCTTACACAGTTTCACCATTTCGGGGCTGATTTCCTTCTTTGCCTGTAAGCCTTCATCAATGTCAACGTCCGTAACTTTACCGTTTTGCATTACAACCAGACGGTTGGTTTTACCGGCAATCAGCAGCTCAACTGCCTTAAAGCCCATTGCGCTGGCGTTTACCCTGTCCTGTACAGTCGGGCTGCCGCCGCGCTGGATATGACCGAGCACGGTAGCCGTTGTCTCAATCCCGGTGCGCTTTTCAATTTCCTCCGCCATCGGGACAGCCGAGCCAACGCCTTCCGCCAAAATAACAAGATAATGGTTTTTGCCGCGGTGTTTCCCCTCAATAATTGGACGGAGCACATCTTCGTCAAAGTTGAATTCCTTTTCCGGAATAATGACAGCCTCCGCGCCGGTAGAAATCCCAACGTTTAATGCAATGTAGCCCGCGTTACGGCCCATTACTTCGATAACAGAACTGCGCTCATGGCTCGTCGCTGTGTCGCGGATTTTATCAATCGCGTCCATCGCGGTATTAAGCGCCGTGTCAAAGCCAATACAGTATTCCGTACAGCCGATATCATTGTCGATTGTCCCCGGGATACCAATTGTTGCGATTCCATGCTTGGAAAGATCGCGTGCCCCGCGGAACGACCCGTCTCCGCCGATGACAACAAGGCCGTCGATTCCGAATATTTTCGCGATTTCCGCGCCGCGCTTAACGCCCTCCTCGGTGCGGAACTCCGAACAGCGCGCCGTTTGCAGAATTGTTCCGCCGCGCTGCAGCGTTTCGGACACGCTGCGCGCCGTCATTTCAAAAATATCGCCGTTAATGAGGCCGTTATACCCCTTTTTAACGCCCATAACCTTAAGGCCATTGTATACAGCGGTGCGGACAACCGCGCGCAGCGCAGCGTTCATGCCCGGTGCGTCGCCTCCGCTTGTCAGTACGCCTATCGTCTTTAGCTCTGCCATCACAAATTCCTCCCCTGACTGTTAAAATGCAATTTTCTTTAAAAGCCCGTTTCAATCATAAGGCCGTGCGCCTGCTCGATTTCGGACTCCGGCACCAAAACCTCACAGCTTGGGTCGGCGTTCTCCTCACTTTTTGAGATTGGCCGTATTTTTACAAGCATACCGCCGTCCTCCAGCAAGGTCCGAAGCTGCTCGGCTATTTGCGTATTCTTCGCAATGTAAACAACAGTCCACACGCGTCAATCACTCCTTTTTTACAGGAAAGCTCATCCCTGATACCGCTCCGCCGCAAAAGTCGGTGCGGTTTATAATTTTAATGTCGGCTGCTGTTATTTACCGGCTTCAATTACGCCGTGTTTCGTGTAAACTTTCGCCTTGCCGTGTATTTTCATGGCGGAGGTCACTTCAGTAAACTGCGCGATGTAAACCTCGCCCGCGTCCAGCTTTTCCGTGTGGTGAAACTTTGTCGCGTTGCCGCGCGTCAATCCCCAGATTGTCACGCCGTTTTCCTCTGCCTGTACAACGATATAGTCCTGTGCAGAACTCGTTATCTCTTCCATATTATTATAAAGCATCGCGCGGCTGATTATGCATACGCGCCGATGCATCCTGCCTTTCTGTTAGAGTAAGGTCCAAATCCATGCTACATTTTATATTATTTTACGCCGAATTGCAATACAAAAATACGCAATTACTTCACTTTCACGCAATTTTTACCTAAAATATTAATTAAATCAGCCGTGAGTGCATCGTTTAGCGTGCAGTAGAGCTCGCGCGATACGTTTTTTACCTCTTTCGCCTGCTCGAAATACACCTTTACGGGCGTTTGGCCCTTGTGCGCCGCCAAAACGCTTTTCGCCGTATCCCATAGGGATTCTTTTCCCGGCTCGAGCTTTAGGTACAGCGTCTGCGGCCGTTCGGTATACTGCTCAAAGGGCGTTACCTGTTCGCACATAAGCTTCGGTGCTTCATCCTCGCGCAGACTGACGCGGCCTTTGATAAAGACAATACTATCCACCGCCATAACGGGCGAATACCGCTCGTACACCTTTGGAAACACAATCACGTCGAGGCTGCCATGCAGGTCTTCAAACGTCAAAAACGCCATCTGCGTGTTGTTTTTCGTCGTTTTGTTGCGCCGTCCGGTTATAATTCCCCCGATTGTCACCACATCGCCGTCCTTATACGCGCCGTCCTCATTTATTACAAAATCGCCGTTTTCATCCTCTGTTGCAAGCGCGTTAATTTGTCCGATATCGGCGGTTGAAAACTGGACGATCCTGTCGCGGTAGTCGTCGAGCGGGTGGCCGGAAAGATAGAGCCCGATCGTCTCCTTTTCCATATTTAAAAGCTCGCGCTTATCAAATTCCGGCAAGTTCGGGAGTTCATCGCCCGCGTTTTCCTCGCCGAGCGCGCCGTCCTCGTCAAAGAGCGACACCTGTCCGGCGATATTTTGCCGGTTTTGGGCCGTAATACCAGAAAGCATGTCCTCATAGACCGCCATGAGCTGTCGGCGGTTTGCGCCGAGCGAGTCAAACGCGCCGCATTTAATCAGGCTTTCGAGCGAGCGCTTATTGAGTTCCGTCCCACTCATTCGCTCCAAAAAGTTTGTAAAGGTCTTAAACTCGCCCTTTGCCTCGCGCTCCTGCGCAATCTCGACTAAGAGCTTATGGCCGACGTTTTTGACCGCCTCTAACCCGAAACGGATTTTTCCGTCCTCTACGGTAAAGCGGTAATAGCTTTTGTTTACATCCGGCGGCAGCAGGTCAATCTGCCGCGCCTCACAATCCGAGATATATTCGACGGTATTGGTCGTGTTGCTCATCATAGAGCTTAAAAGCGCGGCCATGTATTCCGGCGTATAGTAATACTTCAGGTACGCTGTCTGGTACGCGATAATCGCGTAGGCCGCCGCGTGTGACTTATTAAACGCGTAGCTGGCGAAGTCCAAGATTTCGTCAAAAATACTCGCCGCCACACGCTCGCTCACACCACGCGCAATTGCGCCGTCGAGGATGGTGTTACCGTCCTCGTCCTTTTGCCCGTAGATAAAGAACTGACGCTCCTTTTCCATTACGTCATGCTTTTTCTTACTCATTGCACGCCGCAAAAGGTCAGCACGCCCGAGCGGATACCCCGCAAGGCTCTGCACAATCTGCAAAACCTGCTCCTGATAGATAATACAGCCGTAAGTGACATTTAAAATCGGCTCTAAGAGCGGATGCTTATACGTAATTTTGTCCGGATTATTCTTATTGCGGATATAGCGCGGAATCTGCTCCATCGGGCCGGGTCGGAACAGTGAAATACCGGCGATGATATCCTCGAGCGAGCGCGGCTTTAATTCCTTAATAAAATCGCGCATGCCGCCGCTTTCGAGCTGGAACACGCCGAGCGTATCCGCCGCGGAAATCATATCGTAGACCTCCGGGTGGTCAAAGTCGATATGGTCGATATCGACCTCTTCGCCGCGGCTCATTTTGATATTATCGACCGCGTTTTTAATGACCGTCAGGTTACGCAGGCCGAGAAAGTCCATTTTTAAAAGGCCGAGCTCGCCCACATTGTCCATGTGGTACTGCGTCGTGATAACATCCTTGCTGAGCTGGAGCGGCACATACGACGAAACTGGCTCGCCTGTAATTACCACCCCGGCGGCATGCACTCCGCTGTGGCGCGGCAGCCCCTCAACCACCTTTGCCGTGTCAATCAGCTTTTTAATCGTTTCGTCGCTCATATACAGGTCGTAGAGCTCGCTGCTGACGTCGAGCGCCTTATCAAGCGTCATTTTCAGTTCGTTCGGCACAAGCTTTGCCACCATGTCGACCGTCGAGAGCGGGACGTCGAGCGCACGCCCGACGTCACGAATCGCGGCGCGGGCCTTTAATTTACCGAAGGTTATAATCTGCGCCACATGGTCAGCACCATACTTTTGCACAACATAGTCGATGACCTCGCCGCGCCGGTCGATACAAAAGTCCGTGTCAATATCGGGCATGCTGATGCGTTCCGGATTTAAAAACCGCTCGAACAGCAGACTGTACTTGAGCGGGTCAATCGTCGTGATGTTGAGGCTGTAGGCCACGATACTGCCCGCACCGGAACCGCGCCCCGGCCCGACAGGGATTTTGTTGTCCTTTGCAAATTTAATAAAATCCCATACAATCAAAAAGTAGTCGACGTAGCCCATAGAATTGATAACCCCAAGCTCATACTCGAGCCGGTCGGTTTCGCGTTCCGTCACAGGGTGGTAGCGTTCCTTCAGCCCGTTGTAGCACAGCTCGCGCAGATAGGAAAACGAGTCGTAGCCCTCCGGTACGTCGTAGTGGGGCAGATACGTTTTGTCAAAGTCGAAGGTGACGTTGCATAGCTCCGCAATTTTGCGCGTGTTTGCAATTGCCTCCGGCGCATAGGAAAACAATTCCTGCATCTGCACGCCGCTTTTGAGGTAAAATTCATCCGACCCGAACTTCATCCGGTCGGGGTCATCGACCTTCTTGCCCATCTGGATACACATCAGTACGTCCTGATAGGGCGCATCCGTCTTTTCTATGTAGTGCAGGTCGTTCGTCGCAACAAGCCCCGCGCCGATTTCGCCCGCCAGCTTAATCAGCATCGGGTTAGACCGTTTTTGCTCCTCTAAGCCGTGGTCCTGTATCTCGATAAAATAGTTCTCTTTGCCATAAATGTCCTGATAAAGCTCAGCCCGCCGTTTTGCACCCGCATAATCGCCCGCAAGCAAAAGCTTCGGAATTTCACCCGCCAAACACGCCGACAGGCAGATTAAATCTCCGCTGTATTGCCGCAGCAGGTCATGGTCGACGCGCGGGCGGTAGTAAAATCCCTCGATTGACGCGTCAGACACGAGCTTAATCAGGTTTTTGTAGCCGTTGTTGTTTTTTGCCAGCAGAACAAGGTGCGATAAGTCGCTGTCGTATTCGTGCTGCTTGTCAAAACGCGTACGCGGCGCAACGTACACCTCACAGCCGATGATGGGCTTAATCCCTTCTGCAATTGCCGCCTTATAAAAGTCGATTACGCCGTACATGACCCCGTGGTCGGTGATGGCAAGCGCGTGCATGTTCATGCTCTTTGCCTTTTTGACGAGCTTGTCCACCGCCGCCGCGCCGTCGAGCAGGCTGTACTCCGTATGGACATGTAAGTGAGTAAAATCTACAATTTCGGGCATCGCTGCGCCCCCTTTCCATTGTGTTAAAGCGAATCCGCCAGCAGACAAATCCGCTCGAGCCGGTGGTTTACGCCGGACTTGCCAATCGGCGGGTCTAAAAGCGCGCCGAGCTCTTTTAGAGACATTTCCGGGTTTTCCAGCCGCAGCGCGGCAATTTCGCCCAGCACGGGCGGCAGGTTGTCAAACCCGGTCGTCTGCTGTATTTTTTGTATTGCGGCAATCTGCCGCCCGGCGGCAGCCGTAATTTTGTCGAGGTTTGCGCTGTCACAGTTGACCTGCCGGTTTACCGTATTGCGCAGCTCACGCTCGATTTTGATGTTGTAAAACGCCATCATCGACCCGCCCGCGCCAATCAGTCCCAAAAGCTGGGCAATCGCCTCGCTGTCTTTGATATAGACGACAAAGCTGTTTTTACGTACGGTAATTTTTGCCGGCAGCGACAGCGCCTCTAACAGTTCATAAAGCCGGTCGGCCAGCGGAGCGGTCCTTGTTACAAATTCGAGGTGATAGTTCTTTTCCGGGTCGGACATCGAGCCGCCGCCCAGATACGCCCCGCGCAAAAACGCCGTTTTGCAGCAGGACGGCAGGTGCGCCGTCTCCGCCGGACAGAGCACGAGCGTGCCGCTTTGATAGAGCGACAGCGCGTCGGCAAGGTTTTCTGCCGCGTCGCCGCCGCGTACCGTTACAATGTGCCAACCGCTTTCGCGTTTCGGCTTTTCATAGGAAAAGTCGCTTTCGCTCAATATGTCAGATAAGAGCGTCACAACACGCTGTGCGACGCTCTCATGTTCTGTTCTTATTTTTAACTGTCCCTGTGTATACGAGCCGGCAAAGCAGACAATTGCCGCAAGCTCCGCCGTCCGGCAGCAGGGGCTGTCCTCCTGCACTCTGCACAGGCTGTCTTTAATCTTTGATGCAAAGGACATATCAAATCACATACCTTTGCGCAGCAAAGGTCTCCTTATCAATATTGGTCTTTCTGGATGTCGCGGTGACTCAAAACCGCATTGTAGCCCGCAGCCTTTAGATGCTCATAGAGCTGGATTGCGATTGTGACGCTGCGGTGTTTGCCGCCCGTACAGCCAATCCCAATGACGAGTTGGCTCTTGCCCTCTTCGATATAGAACGGCAAAAGATACGATACCATATCGTTGAGCTTGCCGATAAACTCTTTGGTCTGCTCAAACTTGAGCACATACTCCTGCACATCTTCGTTCAGACCCGTGTGGTTTTTCAAATTTTCTTTATAGAATGGGTTCGGCAGGAAACGCACATCAAACACTAAGTCGCCGTCTAAAATAATTCCGTACTTGAAGCCGAACGACTGCACATTAACGACAATACCGCCGCTGCCTGTTGTTCCTTCAAACAGCTCGCGTACCGCGTCCTTGAGCTGAGCGGTCGTAAAGGCCGACGTGTCAATCACGTGATTGGCCTTTTTACGGACAAAGTCGAGAATGTTGCGCTCCTTTTGGATTCCGTCAATGAGCCGCCCATCGCGCGCAAGCGGGTGCATTCGCCGCGTTTCCTTATACCGCTTGACCAGCACCTCGTCGCTCGCCTCTAAAAACAGCACTTCATAGTTGTAGCCTGCGGCCTTGAGCGCGTTTAATTCATTGTATAGCTCGTTAAACATGTCGCCGCCGCGAATATCAATCACCATTGCGACTTTATCGATTTTGCCGTTGGACGAATAGCAAATTTCTGCAAACTTCGGAATCAGCGCCGGCGGCATATTGTCGATACAATAGTAGTCTAAATCCTCCAGACAGCGGATGACCTGTGTTTTGCCCGCGCCGGACAGGCCCGTAATAATGATAAAGCGCATAGTGATACCTCCTTTGTAATAGCTTTTCTTAAAATCCGAGTGTTTTCATCTCACATTCAAGCGTGACGCCGCTTGTTTTGAACACTTCTGCTTTGATATGCTCGACGAGCCGCATCACATCCTGTGCCGTTGCACCGCCTGCATTGATAATAAAACCCGCGTGCTTCTCGCTGACCTGCGCGCCGCCGACGCGGTATCCCTTCAGGCCCGCCGCCTCAATCAGCGCGCCGGCAAAGTGTCCCTCCGGGCGTTTAAAGGTTGAACCGCAGCTCGGATACTGGAGCGGCTGCTTGTCACAGCGGCGTTTGGTGTATTCCTGCATCATTTGTTTTATTTCGTCTGCATTTCCTTTTGTCAGCTGCAGTACGGCCGAAACAATAATTTTATCGCTGCCCGTATAGACGCTGCTCCGGTAGCCAAACCGATGCGCGTCGCCGGTAACAGTGTCCACATTTCCCGCGCTGTCAACGTAGGACGAGGAAACGGTTACGTCGCGTATTTCCGAACCATACGCGCCCGCATTCATATACACGGCGCCGCCGAGCGTGCCCGGAATCCCCCCGAGACGCTCAAAGCCACTCAGCGACGCTTTTAGCGCTGCGCTCGCGAGCTTACTTAAAAGTACGCCCGCGCCGGCCTCAATGGTGCAGCCGTCAATACGGACTGTTTCCATATTTTTTTGCAGCTTTATCACAACGCCGCTGTAGCCCGCGTCGGACACGAGCAGGTTCGTACCGTTGCCCATAATAAAATAGCTGATACCAAACCGCTTGCAGACAGCAATCGCCGCTTTTATTTCTTCTGTGCTGGAGGGCTGCAGCAGCGCTGCCGCCGGTCCGCCGATGTGAAACGACGTGTGGCGGCTCATTGGCTCATCAAACACGGTATCCGTGATTTTATCCGTCAGTGCGCGTTTTACCTCCGCAGTCAAGCTCATAGAAACCTCCAACCTTTAATTTTGCCAATCTTAAACCTCTGCGCCCAAAAGTGCCGCACCAATGATACCCGCGTCGTTGCCAAGCTTTGCAATGCGGATTTCCGTCTGCGGGATAGAGCGCGAATAACGGAACTTCTCTACAATCTTTTTAATCGGATTGAGCAAATAGTCGCCCTCCTTCGAGATTGCGCCGCCAATCACCAGCACCTCCGGCTGGAAGATATTGATGACGGATACGATACCCTCTGCGACCGCACGGATATAATTGTCCACAACCTCCTGCGCGACCGCATCGTCCTTCTTTGCCCAGTCAAACGCCGTCTTGCCGCTTACGTGTCCGTCGTGCGCCGCAACATCCTTCGCCATGTCACAGTCAGGGTGCTTATCAATTGCGCGCTTTGTTTCACGAATCAGCGCCGTAACGGAGCCGTACGCCTCCCAGCAGCCGTTGCGTCCGCAGGTGCATGCCTCGCCGTCGGTCATCTGCACCTGAAAGTGGCCGATTTCCGCCGCCGCGCCGTTAAAGCCGTCGTAAATCTTTTTGTTTACAATTACGCCGCCGCCAATGCCCGTGCCGAGCGTGATAGCTACCATGTGCTCCACGTTTTTGTCGTCGAGCACCATAAACTCGCCGAGCGCGGCCACATTTGCGTCGTTGCCGATATAAATTGGAAGGTCGATATACTTGTTCATCTCAGCCCGCATCGGCACGTTCTCAAAGTTGATGTTGTTCGAGTAAACAAGGATGCCGTTTTTACTGTCACATGTGCCCGGTGAGCCGATGCCAACGCTTTTGACATCCTTTTTAATGTCAAAGCCGGCCTCTTCGGTCACGCGGATCGCGAGCATCGCCATATCCTTGATAATTTCGCTGTAGTGGCGCTGCGCACCTGTAGGTACGCTTGCGGTATGCAGGATGTTGTAATTCTCGTCAACAAGCCCCGCCTTTATTCCTGTGCCGCCTAAGTCAATGCCTATGTACATGTTTTCTTCCTCCTATATTCCTTATAAATAAAAATAGTTTTTAAACTCAAAGCCCGCCGACCAGCTTGCGCTGGCGCAGGACGGACAAAAATTTGTCAAGCGTCGTATTCGCGACGAGCGCCTCCGGAAAATCAATTTCGTTTAACATGCGCATGGCCTCGGCAAAATTGCCGACGTTGCCGGAAAAGTGCGCATCGGAACTGATGACGACAAAAACGCCTAACTCCATGCACCGGCGCGCAATGTGCATACAATTTTCAAGGTTGCCTCGGCGTACGAGGTGTGAATTGTTGTTGATTTCGATCATTTTGCCCTCTTTTTTCGCAAGGGCGAGAACGGCGTCTACATTATATTCATAATCGGGCGAACCGCTGTGCCCGATGATATCTACATAAGGGTTTTGCAGCACGTTCAAATATGCCTGCGTATGCGCCTTGCGCGTCTGCGGCGTAAAGGTGTCGCGATGCATCGACGCAATCACCACGTCGAGCATGGACAAAACGCCTGCGTCAATGTCGAGCGTGCCGTCCGTGTCCAGAATGTCCGCTTCTACGCCGTAAAGGATTTTCACGCCGTCAATTTCGCGCGGAATGTTGGCGGCCATGTTCATAAAGTGCCAAATATGCGGTGCGTCGGGCATACCGGGCGCATGATTCGTCATTGCGATTGCTTCAAGTCCGATCTTTTTTGCATGACGGACATTTTCTTCCAGCGTAGAGTATGCGTGTGCAGAGGCGTTTGTGTGTGTGTGCGTATCGACTAATATTTTCATGTCAAAAAGAAAGCCTCCTTGTATTATTACGATTGTTCTGCCCTGCGGCATTAATTTTCGCCGGTTTCAAACTGGCTCATCAGACGGCGGTTTAACTCCTCTGCCGCGTTATAGCCCATACGCTTCTGGCGGTTGTTCATCGCCGCAACCTCGACGATAATGGCAAGGTTTCTGCCCGGGCGTACCGGAATCGTCACCGACGGGATATTGACACCCAAAATATTTGTATACTCATCCACAAGGCCGAGCCGGTCGTACTGCTTTGCTTCCTCCCATGGCTCCAAGTGGACAATCATGTCAATCTTTTCCGTCTCTTTTACTGCACCCATACCGAACAGACGGCGGATGTCAACGATACCAATACCGCGTATTTCGATAAAGTAGCGAATGTTTTCCGGCGCATTGCCGACGAGCGTCCGGTCCGACACGCGCTTTAATTCCACCGCGTCGTCCGCCACAAATCGGTGTCCGCGCTTGACGAGCTCGACCGCCGCCTCGCTTTTGCCGACGCCGCTCTCGCCTAAAATCAAGACGCCTTCGCCGTGTACCTCAACGAGTACACCGTGGCGCGTAATGCGCGGCGCAAGGTGTACGTTTAAATAGCTGATGAGTGCGCTCATAAAGAAAGATGTGCTCTCGCCGCAGCGGAAAATGGACACGTCGTGCTTTTTCGCTGCTTCCATAAGCTCAGGAAAAATTTCGAGCGAACGCGTCACGACGATCATCGGGATTTTTGTGCCGACGAGTTTATCAAAGCACGCGAGCCGCTGCTCGTGCGTAAATTCGTGCAGGTATGAAATCTCGACCTTACCCAGAATCTGTATCCGGCGCGGGTCAAAGTAGTCGAAAAACCCGACGAGCTGTGTGCCGGGGCGGTTGACCTCGCTGCTGGTGACTTCGACCGACGAAAAGTCGCTCGCTTCATATATTTTTTCTAAGTGAAACTCGCTGACGATACGCGACAGCGGGATTGAAAACTGTTGTTTGTCCAAACGTAACCCCATCCTTTCTCATGGTTCGGGCATTTTATATTGTAAATATTACTGCCAATTCTATACATGCTATATTATACACTATTCATTTAGACATTTCAATTAAATGTTTACAAATTTACAATCAATTCATGAAAGCTTTCTGACGGCGCGCCATAGGTTGAAAAAACTTGACAAACCGTGAATTTTCATATACCATATAATATGGATTTGTATGAATAATCATACATGTAAGACAGGAAATTAGGAGAATCATACATGGAAGAAAAGGATAAAAAAATAAATAAGTCCGGCAAAGGCAAGAAGCAGTACGGCAACACGAGTATCTCGCAGCTAAAGGGCGCAGACCGCGTCCGGCTGCGCCCGGCGGTCATGTTCGGCTCGGACGGCTTAGAGGGGTGCTGCCACTCGTTTTTTGAGATACTGTCCAATGCGATTGACGAAGCACGCGAGGGCTTTGGCGATCGGATTGAAGTAACGCGCTTTTTAGACAAGTCGATTGAGGTGGTTGACCACGGGCGCGGCGTGCCGGTCGACTACAACCCAAAGGAGGAGCGCTACAACTGGGAATTGGTGTTCTGTGAGCTCTACGCGGGCGGTAAGTATGACAACAACGCAGGCGGTAACTACCAGTACAGTCTTGGCCTCAATGGATTGGGAAGCTGCGCGACGCAGTACTCGTCCGAGTATATGGATGTAACGGTGCTCTCGGATGGGTATAAGTACAAGCTTCACTTTGAAAAAGGAGAAAATATCGGCGGTCTCGAGAAGGAGCCGACGCGCTTTAAGCAGACGGGAACGACAATAAAGTGGCGGCCGGATATTGAAGTGTTTACTGACATTGATATCCCGCTTGACTACTATCAGGAAACGCTTTTAAAGCAGGCGGTCGTAAACCCCGGGCTGACGTTTACGCTCTACAACGAAACGGCGGACGGCATGGACATGTACGAATACTGTTACGAGAACGGTATTACGGATTATGTAAAAGAACGCGGCGAGGGGAAAAACTTCACCGATGTGCAGTATATTGAGGCGGAGCGGCGCGGTCGCGACCGCGCGGACCGCGACGAATATAAGGTCAAGATACAGGCCGCGTTCTGCTTTTCCAATGAGACGCCGATGCTCGAATACTACCACAATTCAAGCTTTTTGGAGCACGGCGGCTCGCCGGATAAGGCGGTGCGCAGTGCGTTTGTGTCGGCGATTGACCAGTATTTAAAGCAGAACGGAAAGTACCAGAAAAACGAAAGCAAGGTCACGTTTGCGGACGTGGCGGACTCGCTGATGTTTGTGTCGAGCACATTTTCGACGCAGACAAGTTACGAAAACCAGACGAAAAAGGCGATTAATAATAAATTTATTCAAGAAACGATGACGGAGTTTTTGCGCGAGCGGCTAAGTGTGTACTTTATCGAGAACAAGGCCGAGGCGGACAAAATCGCCGAGCAGATGCTCGTCAACAAGCGCAGCCGCGAGAGCGCGGAAAAGGCGCGCGTCAACATTAAAAAGAAGCTGACAGGCAGCATTGACGTGACAAACCGCATTGCGAAGTTTGTCGATTGCCGTACCAAAGACGTAGAGCGGCGCGAGGTTTATATCGTGGAGGGCGACTCGGCGCTCGGCGCGTGCAAGCAGGGGCGCGACGCAGAGTTTCAGGCGATTATTCCGGTGCGCGGCAAAACGCTGAACTGTTTAAAATGGGATTATGATAAGATCTTTAAAAACGATATTATTGTTGACCTTTTGAAGGTGCTTGGCTGCGGCGTGGAAATTCAGTCGAAGCACAACAAGGAGTTTAATTCGTTTGATCTGGGCCTGCTGCGGTGGAACAAGGTGATTATCTGTACCGATGCAGACGTCGACGGGTTCCAGATTCGGACGCTGATTCTGACGATGATTTACCGCCTTGTACCGACGCTGATTGAGGCGGGCAAGGTGTTTATTGCGGAGACGCCGCTGTTTGAGATTACGCACAAGAGCGGGACATATTTTGCCTATTCGGACGCGGAGCTTTCCGAGGTGCTGGCGAAGCTGCCGGACACGAAGTACAAGATTCAGCGTTCGAAGGGGCTGGGTGAAAACGACGCGGACATGATGTGGACGACGACGATGAACCCCGAAACGCGCCGCCTCATCAAGGTAGAGGCCGAGGATGCGGCGCTGACGGAAAAGGTGTTCGACCTGTTTTTGGGCAACAACTTGGCCGGGCGGAAGGACTTTATTGCACAATTCGGCGACCAGTACATTGAAATGACCGATATCAGCTGATTTTCGGCACTTAGATAAAGGATGAAGAGCATGGAACACACACAAGCATATAATAGCCAGCCGATTACACAAACGCTGGAGAAAAACTTTATGCCCTACGCGATGAGCGTCATTATCTCGCGTGCAATTCCGGAGATTGATGGATTTAAGCCGTCGCACCGCAAGCTTCTATATACGATGTATAAAATGGGCCTGCTTACCGGCGGGCGGACAAAGTCGTCCAACGTGGTCGGGCAGACGATGAAATTAAACCCGCACGGCGACATGGCGATTTATGAAACGATGGTGCGCCTGACGCGCAGCTGCGAGTCACTTTTGCACCCGTTTGTCGACTCGAAGGGCAACTTTGGTAAGCAGTACTCGCGCGATATGGCCTTTGCTGCGCCGCGATATACAGAGGTGAAGCTCGACCCGATCTGCAGCGACATTTTTGGCGACATTGACAAAAACACAGTCGACTTTGTGGACAATTACGACGCGACGATGAAGGAGCCGGTTCTTCTGCCTACGGCGTTCCCGAACGTGCTCGTTAACCCGAACCAGGGGATTGCGGTCGGGATGGCCTCTAATATTGCGAGCTTTAATCTGCGCGAGGTGTGCGACGCGACGATTGCGTATATGAAGAACCCGCAGGTGGATTTACTCGAATATATTAAAGCACCGGATTTTTCGACCGGGGCGACGCTTTTGTACAACGAAGAAGATATGCGTCAAATCGTGGAAACGGGGCGCGGTAGCTTTAAGCTGCGTTCCGTCTATCAGTATGATAAGAAAAATAACTGCATTGAAATCACGGAGATTCCATATACGACGACGTCTGAAGTTATTATTGACAAAATCGTGGAATTAATTAAGGCGGGTAAGGTGCGCGAAATCTCCGACCTGCGCGACGAGACGGACAAAAACGGGCTCAAAATTACGCTCGATTTAAAGCGCGGAACTGACCCGGATAAGCTAATGACGCGGCTGTTTAAAATGACGACCTTGCAGGATACGTTCTCATGCAACTTTAATATTTTAATCGACAGCCGGCCGGTCGTGCTCGGCGTACGCGGCGTACTCGGCGAGTGGGTGCGGTTCCGTATGGGGTGCGTGAAGCGGCGGCTCGCGTTCGACGTCGAAAAAAAGTCGGATAAGCTCCACCTTTTACGCGGCCTTGAAAAAATTTTGCTCGACATTGACAAAGCAGTCAGCATCATCCGTCATACGGAGCTTGAGAGTATGGTTGTGCCGAATTTGATGAAAGGCTTCGGAATTGACCAGATACAGGCGGAATATATTGCGGATATTCGCCTGCGCAACCTAAACCGTGAGTATATTTTAAAGCGGACGCAAGAAATTGAGAGCCTTGCAGAGGAAATTGAGGACTTGAAAAAGACGCTGGGCAGCGAGGCGGCGGTCAAAAAGCTGATTGCAAAGCAGCTTTCCGAGCTGTCGAAAAAGTACGGCGCGGACCGAAAAACGAAGATTGTGGCGGAGGATGAGGTGGCGCATTACAGCGAGGAGCACTTTGTGGAGGACTACGCGCTGACGCTGTTCTTTACACGCGACAACTACTTAAAAAAGGTATCGGCGGCGTCGCTGCGTTCATCGAACAGCGAGCATAAGCTCAAGGACGGCGACGAAATCGTACAGGAGATTGAGACGTCGAATAAGGCGGAGCTTTTACTGTTTTCCGACAAATGTAACGTATATAAGTATAAAATCAGTGAGATTGCCGATTCTAAGGT
>URQR01000017.1 GCA_900550065.1 uncultured Eubacteriales bacterium
CACACCAACGGGAACTCATAGACGAAATGGAACGAGCCTGCGCCGCATTGGAACGCTCTGACACAATACGCGAAAACGAGCATCTGCGAACACAGGCCGCAGAGATGGAAGCAGAGCTTTTATCTCTGCGCAAAAAACTGGGCGCGGCACAGGAGGAAAAGGCTGCGCTCAAAAACGCACTCTTCGAGCAAATTTATAGTGAAAAGCTTACCATTTTAAGTATTTCCGCGCGCAAATTAGACGTCTATTTTAAATCGAATATCGAGGGCGAGCGCAACCGGCTGTCCGCGCTCGAAAAAAGCGCAAAAGAACGAATTGACCAGATGGCTCAAATATTGAAAAGTAACAATATTGATTTAAAAGATGAATTGTACACAAAGCTTGACGAGCTGTCCTTGCTTCTGAATGAAAAGGTAACGAAAGCACAGGCGGATCTGAATTCTGCGCACGGAGCCTTTTCCGAACATGCGCGTGCGGAAATAGAGAAGCTCAAAACGGAACAGATTACGGACGAAACAGTAAAGGCCTCTGTTAAGAAAAACAATTTTGAGGCGTTTATTGGGCTGAACCTTCTCAACAAGCTTGGAATCTTTTTAATTATCATTGGCGTAATCGTCGCGTCACAATATACCTATTTTAAGCTGTCCCCTATGCTGAAGGGAATCGCGATGTTCCTGCTCGGAAGCGTAATGCTTGTGGCCGGCGAACTATTAAACAGGAAGAAGCCCAATATTTTTTCGCTCGGCCTGACAGCGGGCGGCGTTGCCGTTCTGTATGTTGCGCTTGCCGTAAGCTATTTTGGGCTGCAAATTCTTTCTATGTATCCGGCCCTGCTCCTCTGCGTGCTAATTACGGGCGTCGCCTTTGTCCTTGCAACACGCTATCACGCGCAGGTCGTTTTAACGTTTGCTCTCATTGGGGGCTATTTGCCCATGTTTTCTATCGGCGCCGGCAGTGCGATGGTTTACGGCGCGATGGTTTATTTTGTCCTTTTAAACCTACTCGCTCTGACGATTGCGTTTCAAAAAAAATGGACGATTGCTTCCTTTATCGGCCTGTCGCTGAACATCATTGGTGCGGCATACATTTCTGTCCGCATGTTCAGTCTGTACTACAATGAGCAGGGCGGTCCTCTGTCAATTGCCGCTACGCTGCTCTATCTCTTGATGACCTTTATTGTCTACACGCTGATTCCGGTCGTTGGTACATATAAAAAGAAGCTGCCGTTCAAAAAGCCGGATATCGTACTGCTCGCGCTCAATACCTTTTTTAGCTGTATCTTGCTGTATGCCACCTTTGCCAGCTTTGGGCTGGAGGCGTACAACGGCGCGCTGGCGGTCGTGCTCGCGGCCGTATACCTGCTGCTCGGCTGGTGGAGCGAGCATAACATTGAGGGTGAACGGCGCGCACAGGCGTTGTTTTACCTGACCGGGCTGGCTTTCGTGATTTTAGTCGTCCCGCTGCAATTCGGTAAAGCATGGCTCTCGCTCGGCTGGCTCGCGGAAGCGGTCTTGTTAGCGATATATGGCATTGTGAAGGGCGATAAGCTTTTCCAAAGGTGCGGTTTTAGCATCGGCGGCCTCTGCCTTTTGGCTTTCCTGCTTATCGACGTACCGGGCGGTCTGTTTTCCTATAATATATTTCCCTATCAATACCTTGCGGTTACGCTCGGCAGTACCGCCATATTGGCAGCATTTATTTACAAAAAGACGCTTTCTTCTGCCTTTCAGAAGGCGTACAAATACTGTTCGTTAATAAACCTCTGGCTGTACGTCCTTTACCTGCTCTGCAGTGTCACGTTGCACTCTGTACAGGTTCATTGCGCGCCGGGTATTTTCGACGCGGCCTATCTGCTCCGCGCACTGGCAATCGTTGTGACCTTTGTGCTGGCCTATTTTCTGCCCCGTGTCCGGATTTTGTGCGATATGGGCGTCAAGGTGATAGCCACACTCCAATACGGCGTAGGTATTATATGGCTGTATGCGCTGAACCACACCGGCTCGCCCGTCGGTGACATGACACAGGTTCCCGCCGTATATGCCATAATCGGCACCGCTATACTGGCGCTTGTTGCCCTGCTGTCGGTTTTCGCGGTCTATGACCTGATGCGATGCTTGGTTTTAGAGCAAAAAATCAAAGCCGCGTGGTTCCCGCTCGCCGTTTCATGCTATCTGCTTTTGATTTTGACACAAAACCTGATTACACAATATCACCTCGCCTTTTCCAGCGCAGCGCTCAGTATTTTATATATGGTGGCGGCGCTTGCATGGATTGTGTTCGGATTTGCGCGGCGGTATGCGCTTTTGCGGCGGTTTGGATTAGCGCTTTCCATTTTAGCTGTGGCAAAATTGTTTTTGATTGACCTGTTTGGGCTTACAAAAGGATATCAGATTGTTTCGTACTTTTCACTCGGTATTACGCTGCTAATCATATCCTTTGTCTACCAATACTTCAGCAAGCGTCTGGAACGCAAAACAGAGGAGGAACATACAGATGATACGTAAAAAAAGATGCGGTAAGGCCGTATGCGCCGTGCTGTCCCTTCTAATCCTTTGTGCCGGGTCCGCGGCTGCGCATACGGCGTATGTTGAAAACAGCGGCACAGCTGCGTATAAATCTGTCCGGCTTACGCCGCAGATTTATCAATATGCGAACGCGGATTTGTCCGATCTTATGCTGATGGATGATAATGGCGAGCCCGTGCCGTACTTTATCCGCTCCTGTGACCGGACCGTTCAGGAAAACAAAACCGTGTACCCAATGGAATTCATCGATTCGTATATAAAGGACGACGCGTTTTATTTTGACTACAGGGTTTGGCCTCTGCCGGACAGCGACGTCGCAGCGGATTCGATTTTCTTTACAACGCAAAATACCGGCTTTGCAAAGCCGGTAGCCATTTACGGCAGCTACGACGGGATTCATTGGGAGTACGTACAGGACGATATGCTCTACGCGGTGGACGGTAACACAAAGCTATCGCTTACGTTCCACACACCGCAAAAATATACCCATTACCGCTTCCGGCTTGCAAACAATTTAGAGCGAATTACCTTTGAGTCGGTGCAATTGCAGCGCAATGATTTGTTACAGGAAACGAGCCGTTTTGTAGAGCAGCTTTCGCCCGCCTTTCGCACAGAGGAAAAGGAACGGCAAACGCACATTTATATCGAAGGGCTAAAGCATTTAAAGCTTGCGCAGCTTACCCTGCATACAGACAGTATGTTCCAGCGTAGCGTCCATTCGCTCGGCATTCAGCGCGAACTGTACCGTCTCACCTTTGACGGCACAACCTATGAAGATACCACATTGCCGCTTGGCGGCAGACAGTCCGGAGAGGACGTCTTGGAAGTCATAATCGACAATCACGACGATAAACCAATCACAATCAGCGGCGTCACCGTACGCTATTACGCGGATGACCTTGTATTCGCGGGCGGTGACAGCAAGAGCTTTACGATTGCGTTTAGCGGCGACAACACGGCAAAAGCCCCGGTATACGACATCGCCTCCTATCAGGCGCAGATTTTACAGGCCGGTACCGACCGGCTCACCGTCGGCAATGTAGAAATAGAGCAAGCGCAGCAGCCGCAGACAGAGACCGACTATACGCTTATTTTCAACTGTGTAATTGTCGCCGTTGCGGTGCTGTTAGGAATTCTGCTGCTTCTAAAGCTTCGGAAAAAGCGCACTTAAAAAGACCCGCATATGCGGGTCTTTTTTTATGATAAACACTGATAAACAATATTGCGCAGGCGCGGGTGAATATAAGGGTGCTTTCCATTTAACATGTGCTGAATGTAAAACACAGCCAACTGGTTTTCCGGGTCAATCAGCGCATATGCGCCTGCCGCACCGTCCCAGCCAAATTCCCCAACCGGACTGAGCGAGCCGCCCCGCGCGCGGTCCACCATCGTCCGTACGCCGAGCCCATATCCGTATCCTGTAAGATGCGGCCAGTCGAAATCGCGCATACTCACCGCATCAAGGTGGTTCGTACGCATCAAATCTATCGTGCGTCGGCTCAAAATCCGTTCTCCCGCCGCCGTACTGCCGCCGTTACAGAGCGCATTTGCAAACAGAATATAGTCGTCCGCACAAGAAATAAGCCCCGCGCCGCCGCTTTCATACTCACTTCCGAGCCGGAACCTGTTTTTTAACTCCACTCTCTCATATCGGTTTAATTCGTCCTTATATTCATACTGCTGCGCCATTTTGGCCTCAACCGCGCTGTCATAGGCAAACCCCGTGCGGCACATCCCCAGCGGGTCAAAAATATGCTCCTGCAAATACTGTCCAAACCGCTGCCCAGACACTACTTCTATCAATGCACCGAGTACGTCGTGGCACAAGCTGTATTGCCAATGTGTCCCCGGCTCAAACGAAAGCGGTTGCTGCGCAATCGCCCTCGCAATCTCCCGTGTTGGGCACTTGCCGCCCGTCTTTTCCCGCACTGCCCGAATCTCCGGCGTATCAAGCTCGTAATTCAGCCCGGCAGTCATAGAAAAAAGCTGCCCAACCGTTATTTGGTTCTTTGCTTTGACTTGCTCTGTCTTTCCGTCTATATGGCGCAGCACAGTCATGTCCGAAAATTCGGGCAAATAGGCCGAAACAGGGTCTGTCAACAGAAATTTCCCCCGCTCAAAGAGCTGCAGCGCTGCCGTACAGGTTATCATTTTGGACGCCGAATACAAAAAGAACAGATGGTCCGATGTAAGAGGCGTTTTCGCCTCCACATCAGCATACCCGGACTGATGCCGGAAAACCTGTTTCCCTTTATGATATATAATACAATCCGCTCCCGGAATAAGCCATGTGGATATATCGTCTAAAAATCGTACCACATCTTGAAACTCTGCCATGAAAAATACTCCTCACATGTTTGTTTTGTTGAAATAACAAAATAAATTATACTGCTTTGCGCATAAAAATGCAAGTGTTTTGAGTCTATCTATGAACGGTTGACACAAAAAAGGCCGCATGGTACAATATACGCAAAGGCAAAGCCTTTGCGCTTGGAAGAAATCGCTGTCGGAGCGTGACTCCTCTTCCCGCAGTGCGGGAACGCGCTTTCTTCGGATGCGTGCCACATTTATGATATAAATACGCAAGCCAAAGGCTTGCGCTTGGGGGAAACCACCGTGTCCAAACTTCGCATCATATTTATGATAACATCCGTTATATTGCTGTTATCCGTTATAGCGGGTCCAATCTACGCACAGGAAAGCGGCACGAGCCTATCCATACAAGGCAGCCTGTCAATAAACGGCGGCAAGCTGGAGGGGTGTGTTGTGGCGGCGAATACAACGGACGGTGAAAAAACAGCCGATATTTCACTCGCTGTATATGAAGATAATACGCTACTTGCGATTCGGGCGGAACGGATTTCCATCCCTGCGGACGGAGCGCGGCATACATATACCATCAGTATGGATACTCCTGCCGCAAAATCCGGAACCGTAAAGCTAATGGTTTGGGAGGATTTATTTTGCGCGCGCCCGTTGTGCGGCGCGGTGCAGTCTTCGCTCGCTTCGCTGCACGCCGGGCTGACGTGGGCACCGCCGGCGCTGGTGAACCCAACCGTTATTACCTTAACAAAAGATAGCTGGTCGCCAAAGCTCGACAACGAAAAAGACTATTTGATTCAGCTGCCTGACGAGCCGCGCGAACAGACAGTGCGGATACAGGGCGGCCGCAATGTCGTACTCATCGGCGGGCACATCCGGATACCGAAAAAGGGCTCGTCCGACCACCGTGCGATTTATATTCTCGACGGCGCGCCGAGCCGTACTGTGCATATTGAGGGCGTTTTAGTCACATGCCACGACGAAGACGAAGGCGACGCAATTGCAATCGACGCACCAAACACAATTGTACAGGTCGAAAACTTCCGCGTAGAAAACCTACAGGGCGCAATCAACACCAAGGAAGGCCATAACCATTCCGATATTATACAGCCGTGGGGCGGCGTTGCCGAGCTGCGTGTCGATAAATTGACCGGCAGCAGCAACTATCAAGGCTTGTTTTTAAATGCTGACTTTAACCGAAACGGCGCGATCCGCTTAAAAAATATCAATTTGACGGCGGATGAAGAATGGTTTAGCGGCGCAAAGGGCGGCTACATGCTTTGGCTCGACGAGAAATCGTCCCCGCCGCCACGCATTGAGCTTGAAAATGTTTATGTAAAGCCGCGTATGGGGCGGTCATTAGAAAGCACCGTACATCCGGCTAATACAGCTTCAATTCAAAATGGTTATGCTTCTTGGCCCGGCTTAGCGCATGTGACGGGCGGCGTGTATTTAGCCGATGCGTCGACGCCCGACTTTGTTCCCGCCGGCAGTGTGGGAATCGGCTATACGCACAAATGGGGCGAATGGTACAAATAACAAAAAAAACGGTTTGGAAGCTCCAAACCGTTTTTTATTTTTTTCCTTTTACCGACTCCCAGTACGCCGCAATCGCACGTTCATTTTTGTTGTTGCCCGGCGTATAGTACACCCTGTCTTTGATATTGTCCGGCAGGTACTGCTGCACCACATAATTGTTCTCAAAGTTGTGCGCGTATAAATATCCCTGCCCGTGGCCGAGCTTTGCCGCGCCGCTGTAGTGCGAATCCTGTAGGTTGGACGGTACGCCCCCGACGTCCATCGTCTCAATATCGCGCATTGCCGCGTCGATTGATAAAATCGCCGTGTTCGTTTTCGGTGCGGTCGCCAGCAATAATACCGCCTGTGCAAGCGGAATCCGTGCCTCCGGTAGGCCAAGCTGCTGCGCTGAATCGACGCACGCCTTCGTAATTGCCGCCGCCTGTGGATACGCCATCCCGATATCCTCTGACGCAATCACCAGCAGGCGGCGGCAGGCGGAAATCAGGTCTCCCGCCGATAACAGCCGCGCCAGATAATGAATCGCCGCGTCGGGGTCGGAGCCGCGAATCGACTTTTGAAACGCGCTTAAAATATCGTAATGGCTGTCGCCGTCACGGTCGTAGCGCATCGCCTTTTTCTGCGCCGCCTCCTCCGCACCGGCAAGCGTCACATGCAGGTTTCCCTTCTTGTCCGGGTCGGCCGACATCGCGCACACCTCGAGCGTATTAAGCGCCTTGCGCACATCGCCGCCGCTTACGCCCGCGATAAAATCGAGTACGCCGTCGTCAAATGTGATTTTTGTCCCGCCCATATGCTCCGACAGAATCCCCGCCGCGCGTGAAAGCGCCGCGGCGATTTCCTCCGGCGCGACCACCTTAAACTCAAATACGTTAGAGCGCGACAAAATTGCATTATAAATATAAAAGTATGGGTTTTCCGTCGTCGAGGCAATTAGCGTCAATTTCCCATTTTCAATAAACTCCAACAGAGACTGCTGCTGCTTTTTATTAAAGTTCTGTATCTCATCAAGATATAAAAGTGCGCCGTCTACATTAAATAAGCTGTCAAGCTCGCTCACGATTGCGCGGATATCACTGACCGAGGCCGTTGTCGCGTTGAGCTTATAGAGCCGCTTCCCGGTCGAATTTGCAATAATATTGGCGACCGTGGTCTTACCCGTGCCGCTCGGCCCGTAAAAAATCATATTTGGTACATTTTTTTTCTGTATTAAATTATAGAGCACCTTCCCCTTGCCAAGAATATGCTTTTGCCCCACAACCTCGTCTAAACTTTTCGGACGCACCATGTCCGCCAGTGGAACCAACATAAAAAAGCACCTCGCTTATCAAAACACGGCTTACTAAAAAACAAAAAACGGCCGGAAAACCCGCCGTTTTTCATTTTCGTAAACCAAAAAAATACACTCAATTCATCTTTCCCGCCAGACTCTATTTATACATGGCGATTTCGACCGCTTTTGTAAGTACATCCGTATAACTGTATGATACACACCGGTTCTCACCGATATCGTCCGGCAAAGCGTCGAGCCGAACCGTAAAAATACTGGGGTAAATGCTCTCAATCACACCGCGGCGCACGACCGCAGACTTACGTCCCTTCTTCGATGTCAGGCGAACCTTTCTGCCAATATTTTTCTGCAGGCTTCTTTTTACCATCGCCAGATCATTTCTCTCTATCACGATCTTCACCCCTATACATCTTTGTAGCTTAATTTTAGCACAAAATGTATAAAAAGTCAAGCTATTTTTTCATTTTGGTTAAAAAAATATTACAGTTTATTTACAAATATGGGATAATTGTAACCATTCCGACATAAAATTCTGTCACTATTTTACAAATCAGAGTGGTAAATTCCTACTTTAATTCTACAATTGTAACGCCTGTCTCCCCCTCGCCATACCGTCCGAGCCGGTACGACTTGACCAGTCGATGGCGTTTTAACAGGTCGGAAATTCCGGCCCGCAGCACGCCCGTCCCCTTGCCATGGATGATGCTCACCTGATTCAGCCCCGCCATATACGCATCGTCTAAAAACCGGTCCGCGTCTAACAGCGCTTCCTCAAGCGTCATCCCGCGCAGGTCAACCTCCGTCTTTACGCCCGCCTTACGCGACACATAGCCCACGAAGGACGACTGCTGTTCCATACGTTTACGTTCCTTTGTCTGCGCCTCTTTCGGCAGCTTTGTCACAAGGCGCAGGTCAGATAGCTTGACGTTAATTTTGAGCAGCCCCGCCTGTACCGACACATTGCCGTCCGCATCCTGCGGCTTGATCACCTCGCCAATTTGCCCAAGCGAAACGATTTCTACCTTGTCGCCTTTTTTGACTGCCTTTGGCGCATTCTGCTGCGTTTTGGGCTTGATGGTACCCGAAAAGCTCTCATCGATTCCGCTTTCCTTCGCGCGCAGCTTCGAGCGCGCCTCCTCAATCGTTTTTCCAAAGTTCTCGCTCTGCACGCTCTTTTTCAGCTCGTTGAGCTCTTTGATAACCTTTGCACTCTCATCCTTCGCGTCGAGAATGATCCGTTTTGCCTCACGCCGTGCCTCGTCGAGCAGCTTCTGCCGCCGCTGCTCGAGCGTCTGCTTCTGCTCTTCAATCTTTTCCTTCAATTCGTCCGCCTCGCGGCGCAGTCGCTGCGCCTTTCGCGCCTCGTCCTCCGCGACGCGCTTACTCTCATGCAGGTCGGTAATCAAATCCTCAAAGCGTACATTGTCCTCGCTCATGAGTGAGCGCGCCCGCTCGATAATCCGCTCGTCCAGCCCCAGCCGCTGCGAAATGGCAAACGCGTTCGACTTGCCCGGCACGCCAATCAGAAGCTTATACGTTGGCTGGAGCGTCCCCACGTCAAACTCGCACGAGGCGTTGCACACGCCCGGCGTGGACAGCGCATAGAGTTTCAACTCACTGTAGTGCGTCGTCGCCGCCGTGTTCGCGCCCGCAAGCCGCAAAAATTCCAGAACTGAAACGGCCAGCGCCGCGCCCTCGACCGGGTCTGTCCCCGCGCCCAGCTCGTCGAACAGCACAAGCGAGTTTTTCCCCGCTTTGTTGACGATATTTACAATATTTTTCATGTGCGACGAAAAGGTCGACAAGCTCTGCTCAATGCTCTGCTCGTCGCCAATGTCGGCCCAAATGCTGTCAAACACCGCGACAGACGAGTTGTCATTCGCCGGAATGTGCAGCCCCGCCGCCGCCATCAGGCAGAACAGGCCCAGCGTCTTGAGCGTGACGGTCTTGCCGCCTGTGTTCGGGCCGGTAATAACAAGCGTGTCAAAGTCGCCGCCGAGGTAGATGTCGTTTGCCACGACGCTGCGCCGCGCAATCAGCGGATGACGCGCTTTTTTGAGGTAGACGTACCCCTTGTCGTTGAGCGCCGGCTCGCTCGCACCCATGTCGACGGAGAGCTTGCCCTTGCAGAAGATGAAGTCCAGCTCACACAGCGCCGCATAGTCCGCTTCAATCTCGCCCTGATACTCCGACACTTCTGCCGACAGCGCGGCCAAAATCCGCTCAATCTCCGCCTGCTCCTTTGCGCGCAGGTCACGGATTTCATTGTTTGCATTGACGACGCTCATCGGCTCGACAAACAGCGTCGCGCCTGACGAGGACGTATCGTGTACCACGCCCGGCACCTCTGCGCGGTACTCCGCACGCACCGGAATCACGTACCGGTCGCCGCGCATGGTGACGATTGGATCCTGTAAATACTTCTGATACCGGCTCGAGCGAATCATCGCGTCGAGCATGTCCTTGATTTTGCCCTGCATATTGCGCATCTTGCGCCGGATGGACGACAGCTCGCCGCTCGCGCCGTCGGCGATTTCCTCCTCCGAAAGGATGCACATGTAGAGCTGCTCCTCGAGCGGCTTGACCGCCGTCAGGCTCTGCTCCATGCCGCTCAAAACCGGAAACTCCTCCGCGTCGGCGCTGCCAAGATACCGCTTCACACCACGCGCAATGTTTAACACGCGCGCAATATCTAAAAGCTCCTTCGGCGACAGTACCGCACCCATTGCACAACGCCGCAGCGAGGGCACCACGTGCGGCACGGTCATGTTCTGCGGCTCGCCGTAGCGCAGAATCAGCTTCACCGCCTCGCTCGTCTGCTGCTGCATGGCCTCCGCCTCGCCGAGCGACGACGCAGGCATCAAAGCTAAAATACGCTGCTTCACTGCTTCGTTTCCGGTATACTCTGCCATTTTATTTAAAATTTTATCAAATTCCAAGATATGCAATGCTTTCTTTTCCATGTTTTTCTCCTGCTTTATTTACCTGCTTCTATTTATACTGTTATAGTATAACACATAATTGTAAAAAATACAAATAAGGAAAAATGCCCCGCCGAAATTGGCAGAGCATTTCAAAAATAGTCTATTTATTTTACATATCTTGCGCTCACACCACATCAATCGGGTCTGCATTGTCCAAAATAATCGGACGGATCGAAAACGCAAACTCGATATGCTTATCGTTTAGCTGATACGCTTCCGCTAACTGCGGGCCGCAGCTATTCGACCCAATGCCGCCGACCTTGTAATCGATGCGTACGAACGTCCGCTCGTCGGCCTCCAAATCTACATTGAGCTGTTTTTCCGTCAACTCCGCCGCACTGTAGTGCGACGCTTTAAACTCAAACGTGTCCGCACCCTCAAACAGCAAGCCGCGGCCTAAGATATCGTACACCGCCGCATAGTGGACATTTGTGTGGTTGCCGTGCTCCTGCGGCTTGATATAATCTACATATTCGTCCGTTACCGTCGTTTCAAAGTAGCCCATGTGCGCCGCATGGTGCATGTCGACGTAGTTTTCACACGGACCCATACCGAAGTAGGCCACCTTCTCGCTCCCTGCGGGCATGGTAATGTCAAAACCGAGCCGCGGCAGGTGTGGGAACGCCTCCGGCACATCGCCAACGAGTGAAACGTCAATCTTGCCATTTGCGCCAATCGTATACGTCACAGTCGCCTTCAGCACCGGCAGACGCGCGGCCGAGGCAAGGCGCACCTCCGCCTCGATCACGGTCTTGTCGCCGTCCACGCTGACAAGGCGCGACTCGTATGCGTCTGTCGCCGCGTACGCAAGCTCAAACGTCGTCGAAACGTCGTCGTTATCCTGCGGCGTCCACAGCTTTTTGATATTTCTGTCGTTGTCCGTCGGCGCACGCCATACGCCGAGCGTCATCGTATCGTCGAGCATCTCGACACCATTGTATTCGATGCTGTCAAAGAAGCCGTAGTGCTTATTGAAAATATACGAGAAGTCGTCGCCGTCGATAATGATGTACTCGTCCTCCTCGGCCACGCAAACGTCGGACTTCATGCCCACGTACGGTGTTTTTACCGCCGCAACGTCGAGCGGAAGCTGGCAAAACGCGCACGCATCCCCCGCCTTTGCCCAAAGCGTATCGACGCTCGTGCGCACCGATAAATCGAGATAGCATCCATAGCGGCAGTCCGCCGGAACATGGTAGTCTAACTTCACTGTACCGCTCGTATGCGGCTTGATTGCCGGGAGCGGCTGGCGCCCCTGCGCAACGATTTTCCCATCGCGCGTCAGCGTCCAGTACAAATCCAGTCCGGACAGAGAGATAAAGTCGTAATTGTTGCGCACGCTTATCTTCCCGTTCGCCAAATCAAGCGCGCGTATGTTCACATACTGATAAATCGCCTTGACTTCCAATAATCCCGTGCTTGCGCTCCGGTCCGGGAACGTCAGCCCGTCGACACAGAAGTTGTAGTCGTGCGGATGCTCACCGAATGCGCCGCCGTATACATGGAACGTGTTGCCGTCCTCGTCGGTCACCTGCGCCGCATGGTCGGCCCACTCCCACACGCAGCCGCCGATCAGGCGCGGATATTTATTGATCAAGTCCCAATACTGCTTCAAATCGCCCGGCCCGAGCCCCATTGCGTGCGAGTACTCACACATAAAGTACGGCCGCGCGTCCTTTTTGCGGTTTTTACCTTCCTTTTCAAAGTCCTCATAGCTTGGATACATGGAGCTGACCACGTCGACGGACGGGGGATTGCCCGCGCCGAGCGCACGCTCATAGTGTACGAGGCGGGAATCGTCACGCGACTTGATCCACTCCGCCATCGCGTCGTGATTCGTGCCGTAGCTTGCCTCATTGCCGAGCGACCAGAAGATGACGCAGGCGTGGTTTTTGTCGCGCTCGACAAGCCGCACCGCGCGGTCTATATGCGCCGCCTTCCACTCCGGCTTCTCGCTGATCCAATACTCGCTGTCGTATTCTTTATATCCATAGCCCGGGTACACAAACGCAAACCCGTGCGACTCCAAGTCCGCCTCGTCAATCACATAAAAGCCGTATTTGTCGCACAAACGCAGAAACTCCGACGTATTCGGATAGTGCGACGTGCGAATGGTATTGATATTGTGCCGCTTCATCTGCCTGAGGTCAAGCTCCATGTGGTCGTACGGCGTCGTGTGGCCCAGCTCCGGGTGCGTGTCGTGGCGGTTGACGCCCTTCAATTTCACCGGTACGCCGTTGATGAGCAGGGCACAGTTTTTCGCCACCTCAATCTTACGCAGGCCGATCTCCTGACAGATATACTCGTCGCCGCACACAAACACAAACTGGTACAAACGCGGCTGCTCCGCGTTCCACAGCACGGCGTTTTCAATGGTGAAGCTATGTTTTTCGCCAATGCCTTTTGCGCTGTAGACCTGCTCTCCATCCGGTGCATACACGTACAGGTCCGCGTCCGCTTCTCCAATATAGTCCGTTTCCACGCAGATGTCCGCATTTTTGTAGTCCGCGTCCAAATCCGTCCGCACAAAAACGTCGCGGATATGCGCCTTCTCGCGCGCGAGCAGGTACACGTCGCGAAAAATACCCGACAGGCGGTAGAAGTCCTGCCCTTCCAGATAACTGCCGTCGCACCATTTGAGCACCTTAACACAAATGCGGTTTACACCCTCGGTCAGATAACGCGTGATATTGAACTCCGACGGGTTGTGCGTCCCCTGGCTGTAGCCGACCTCCTTGCCGTTTATATATAGATAGAAGCACGAATTCACACCCTCAAAGAACACATACACGTCCTTTTTGTCCCAGCCGACCGGAAGCGTAAAGTCGCGCAGGTACACACCCATCGGATTGTCCGCCGGCACATACGGCGGGTCGACCGGATACGGGTAATTCGTATTCACATAGTGCGGAATGTCGTAGCCGTACATCTGCCAGTTCGACGGCACCGGAATTACATCGCACTCGTCGATCGGATAATCCTTGTCCTCGATCCCTTCCTCGCAGTCAATGTACCGCTCAAAATATGCAAACGACCAGTTGCCGCTTAAAAGCCGATAATACGGCGAGCGCGCCTTCACGCCCGCGCGCGCCGCATCCTCGCCGGCAAACGGGATATAGTAGCTGCGCGCCTCCTCCCGGTTAATGTGTAACAGCTCCGGGTTCTGCCACGGCAGATTTTGCCTCATCATAATCCATTCCTCCTAAAAACTCATAAAATAATTTACAATTTCGCTCAGCCTCGCAATCAAACCAAGCACGGCAAGGTGGAGCGGGTAGTAAATATAGAACCAATATTTCATACTGCGCCCGCGGCTACCATTATACAGCAACAGAGGCGGGATAGCAAGCAGCACGGCACACATTATTTCAAACTTCATCGGCGTATATACGCCCGGCCCCAAAACAGCCGTCAGGCATTGGTCCTTCAGGACTCCCGCGAGCAGCAGGGCCGCTACGCCGCACACGGCGCCCAGACGCCTGTTCTCTATGCGCCCGAACAGATAGATTGCTAAAACGCCACTAAAGCCCCAGTCGCACGGCAGGCTGAGCACCATAAATGCCGCCGCAACCGCCGCCTTCTGCCACGCGCGCTCCAGCCGTGCGCCGCAGTCGAGCGCGAGCAGGCCGCACAAGAGCGTAAAGCCCACATTTCCCACCCAGCCGAACGCGAGGTAAAACGGCAACATGGAAATAAGCGCAAACACGAACAGCCGCGTTTCATACCGGCGCAGGTCGTGCGTGTGGCGGTACCCCTCCGCAATCAGAAACGCCATAATGGGAAACGTAAGCCGCCCTATCATCCGCATCCAGCTTACGCCCGGAAAAAACAGATAGCCGATATGGTCGACCGTCATGGCGGCGATTGCAATCATCTTTAACCAAAAAGCGCTGATTCCAAATCCCTGTTTCGTCAATGTCTACTCCTATCCAAACACTTTGTGCATTTTCTCACAGTAATACTGAACATTCTCCCACTTTGCGTCCGGCGCAATCCGGTGGTCGGGACACGGCAGATACCCGCCCAGCTCCACCAGCGGGCGCAGCCGTTCAACTTCCGCATCAACTGCCGCATAGTCGCGCGCAAACACCGTTTTGTTCATGCCGCCTACGCCGCGGATTTCCCGCCCGTACTTCTCGCGCCACGGCGCAATGGAGGCGTTCCACGTCCCTACCTCAATCGGGAACATGGTGTTGACCCCGTTGTGAAGCCACGTCGGAATCAACGCGTCGATCCATCCGTCGCAGTCGAGCGATGTAAGCGTAATGCCGTGTGCGCGACATAGGTCGGTAATCCGCTTATAGTGCGGCCCTACCAGTTCGTCGAACACAGCCGGCACTACAAGCGGCCCGTTTTTGAAGCAGATGTCCTCCCAGAAGTGCGCATAGTCGAACACCGTGCCGGAGGCCAGCACCGTTTCCAGACAACGGTATTGCAAATCCGCGAAGGTGTCAATGATTTCTTTATACAGCTCCTCGTCGTCCGCGTATAAATAGCTGATGCCCTCTACGCCCATCCAGTCGCGGATACGCCCGAACAGGCTCATGCCGCCAAGCCCGATCGGGACGTCCCGCTCCTCCGGCGGCGGCACCGCGGCAAGCGCGTCACGGTCAATACGCGCTTCGCTGTATTGCAGGCGCGGCAGAAATTCCTTTTCCCACGAGGCACGATCCACGAGCGTATGCCCCACCTCGGCCGGGATGGATACCACGCCCGGCTTTTCCAGCTCCAACACACCATAGCCGTTACGCACAACACGCGTTCCATCAGGGCGCTGCTCCACGACCTCGCGTGTAAACTGCGGCATAATGTCCATATTCGGGCAAAAACAAGTTCCCCAGCCAAAGTCGAACCCCAGCATAGAGGCGATTTTCGTCTGATTTTCACTCCCGTCGTACACATCCTGCGCCGTCTGATGATCAATGTGGCCCTCGGCCTCCCACTTCTCCACTGTTTCATCCCAGAAACCAAAGTGGACGACCGGAAGTGCGTCGTATGGTTCATAGTTTAATACAGCCATTGCGCGCTCCCTGTTTGTCATACCGCTCCCTCCAAACACAATTTTTCCTTTTTGTCCATTATATCGGAAGTGAAAGTGCTTCGCAAGCCCTGTAAATAATTATTTTAAAAAATAAAACAGGGGCAAAGCTGCCGTTTTAAGGTTTAGTCCTTATTTTTTGTGCAAGGGCCACTATATCTTGTGCATGTAACAGAGATTTAATATATAAATATACGATATATGATTTTTGGCGTAAACGAAAGAAAAGCGGAGCTTGTATCGTATAAATTCCAAAATTGTCTGATTTTCGCCCTTGCTTCGCTTTTTCGTTGTGGTACAATATGTTTACTAAATGTAGTGTATTTGATTACGACAACAACAATATATACATATTTTGGGTGATATATTAGGGATAGGGAGGAATTGTACATGATTGCGGCGGTAAAAAAGAGGGACGGGCGGCTTGAAAAATTTGCGCCCGAAAAAATCACTTGGGCGATTTTTAAAGCGGCAAACGCAGTCGGCGGAAACGACTTTGAAATGGCGGAGGGGTTGTGCCAAGAGGTTGTGGCGCTGCTTGACAAAAAATATACAGGTAATACGCCCGATATCGAGTCGATACAAGACGTTGTGGAAAAGGTCTTGATTGAGCATGGCCATGCGCAGACGGCAAAGGCTTATATCCTCTATCGCGAGAAGCGCAAGGGCGCAAGAGAAATCAACGCCCTAATCGGTGCGACAATCGACATGTTTTCCGACTATCTCGGCGACAAGGACTGGCATATTCAGGAGAACGCAAACACACAGAAGAGCATCAACGGGCTCAACAACTATGTGCGCGAAACGTTTACGAAAAAATACTGGCTGCACGAAATTTACCCCGATGAAGTGCGTGAGGCGCACGAAGGCGGCGACGCACATATCCACGATTTGGGCTTTTTCGGCCCGTACTGTGCCGGCTGGGATTTGCGCCAGTTGTTGACTGACGGGTTCGGCGGCGTATACGGTAAGGTTGAGAGCGGCCCGGCAAAGCATCTGCGTTCCTTTTTGGGACAGATTGTAAACTCGACGTTTACAACGCAGGGTGAAACCGCCGGAGCACAGGCATGGTCGAGCTTCGACACGTATTGTGCACCGTTTATCCGCTACGACAATATGACATATGAGCAGGTGCGCCAGTGTCTGCAAGAATTTGTATTCAACATCAATGTACCGACGCGCGTGGGCTTCCAGTGCCCGTTCTCCAATCTGACATTTGACATCAAGGTGCCGTCTACGCTGCGCGGCGATAACGTCATTATCGGCGGAAAAATGATGGCTGAAAAATACGGCGATTTTCAAGCCGAGATGGATTTGTTCAACAAGGCGTTCTGTGACGTGATGCTGGCGGGCGACGCGCACGGGCGCGTGTTTACGTTCCCGATTCCGACGCTCAACATCACAAAGGACTTCGACTGGGACAGCGAGGTTGTGGACGCATTTATGCAGATTACGTGCAAATACGGTATTCCGTACTTTGCAAACTATATCAACTCTGACCTATCGCCGGAGGATGCGGTTTCGATGTGCTGCCGTCTGCGGCTTGACACGACGGAGCTTCGCAAGCGCGGCGGCGGGCTGTTCGGCTCGAACCCGATGACAGGCTCAATCGGCGTGTATACAATCAATTTGCCGCGTATCGGCTATCTGTCCTCGTCGATGAGCGAGTTTAAGTCGCGCCTATGGCGTTTGGTGCAGATTGGTAAAACCTCGCTCGAAATTAAGCGCAAAATTATCGAAGACCAGTCGGAACGCGGGCTCTATCCGTATGCGACGCACTATCTGCGCAATATTAAAGAGCGCACGGGCGAGTACTGGTACAACCACTTTAACACAATCGGTATCCTCGGTATGAACGAGGCGTGCGAAAACTTTATGGGAAAAGACCTCACCACACCGGAGGGGCAGAAGTTTGCGCTCGAAATTATGCACTATCTGCGCGAATTGATGGTCGAAATCCAGCAGGAGACGGGCCACTTCTATAACTTAGAGGCTTCGCCGGCGGAGGGCGCGTCCTACCGCATGGCGGCGATTGACAAAGAACGTTACCCAGATATCATCACCGCGGGCGTAGATACGCCGTACTACACAAATTCGTCGCAGCTGCCGGTCGGCTATACGGACGACATTTTCGAGATGATGGAATTGCAGGATGAATTGCAGTCGCTCTACACAGGCGGCACGGTACAGCACTTGTATCTCGGCGAAAAGATAGACGATATTGAGGTATGCAAAAACCTCATCAAAAAAATCTTTACAAAGTATAAAATGCCATATATCTCCATCACACCGACCTTCTCGATTTGCAGCGAGCACGGCTATCTTGCGGGCGAGCACTTTACCTGTCCGGAATGCGGCAAGGATGCGGAGGTATGGTCGCGTGTAACGGGCTATTTGCGCCCGGTACAGAATTACCATATCGGGAAAAAGGAAGAGTACAAAGAAAGAAAGATGCTGGTAATTAAATAAATTTGCTCAAATCCCCGCCGGAGCCGGCGCGCAGGCACACGCGCAGGCTCCGGTTTTCTATAATATTAATGAAAAGGAGGAAACAACCTTGACTATCGCAGGCTATGTCCCAAATTCCTTTGTGGACTACCCGGGTAAAATCGCCGCGCTCGTGTTCGCGCCGGGCTGTAATATGAACTGCTGGTACTGCCACAACCACCACCTGCTAACGCGCGACGCAGAGCGTGTTATCTACAATCCGCGTACGATTCTATCGGACTTAGAACGCAAGCAGGGCTTTCTCGATGCAGTCGTTCTGACGGGCGGCGAACCCACACTGCAAATCGGACTGTCTGACTTTGCGCGTGAGGTAAAACAGCTGGGCTATCTTGTCAAACTCGACACAAACGGCACGCGTCCTGACGTTGTCCGAGCCATGCTTGCCGAAGGTCTGCTTGACTATATTGCAATGGACATAAAAGCCCCGTTTGAAAAATACGAGTCTGTGTGCCGGCGGGCGGTCGATATAGAAAAAATAAAAGAAAGTATCGAATTGCTTCGCAGCTCCGGCATCGACTACGAATTCCGCACCACCTTTTCGCCCGACCTCACGGCGGAGGATATTACAGCAATTGCCTCCTGCCTTGCGGGCGCAAACCGCTACACACTCCAGCAGTACCGCGAAACGGAACGCACACACGCGAAAAAGCCGCATACGCCCGAATATGTAAAGGCATGTGCGGCGCAAATCGCGAGTCAATTTGGTGCCTTCCGGGTGCTCGGTTTATAGAAAACTGGAAAAGAGGATAAAAAATGGACAAAAATCTATTTGACCGCCCATCAATACGGCAGCCGGACGAAATTGTGTCTGAGTTGTTGCGTCACAAGAATGTGCGGATTGAAAAGATTGTGTCGGACGGACACACGACCGGCTGGTACGACCAAGATGAAGATGAATGGGTCTGTCTGCTCACCGGCGAGGCGGAGCTTGAATTCGAGCACGAAACAAAACTGCTTCGGGCGGGCGAGTGGCTGCTGATTGAGCGCCATAAACGCCACCGCGTCGCGCGGACGACACAGTGTGTGTGGCTGTGTCTTTTGACCGCCGCGTACACTTCGTTTTTGCGCAGGCCGCGGTCTTTCGCAACGGCTTTCATCGCGTCCATCTCGCCCATGCCGCCGTCTGTATACAGCTTGACGTGCGCTTCAATCGGCAAATCCGAATAATCCTCGGCCGCCTCCTCCGTCTTGCCCTCAATCACAAGCGCAAACTCGCCCTTCGGCGGCGTATCGGCATACTTTGCAATCGCCTGAACCATTTCGTCGTAAAAACGAACTCCATCTTCGTTTTCAGTTTCTCTGTCCTCAATTACGGTCAGTTTCATTGGAACATAGATACCATTGAGTTCTACATTTGTTTTTTTCAGAACAGCTTCCGCAAGAGCTGCCGTTGTCTGACCGCCGTTGATTATCTGCATATCAACAATTCTGGTGATCATTAACTCACCATCAACAGAAGCAACGTCAACATCGGCGGCCGTTACCGCGATGCCATTGTTGTACGTAAAAAACTTGGTAGGGTCAGTGTTTATTGTTTTACGGATACCGCTATTGACACTTTTG